>USIM01000091.1 GCA_900554675.1 uncultured Sutterella sp. | reverse complement strand
CCGACGGATTAGCACCACGCCAATCGGATACTGCTGCAACAGAAATAAAGACTTCGTGTTGCGAGACTTCATCCATCACGGCGTCGTACATTTCGTCAGCCGTTAAGACGTCAATGCGACGCACGGAAGCCGGTGTCGGCAAAGACGTTTTCCCGGCAATAAGCGTGACTTCGGCACCCGCTAAAACCGCGGCTTTGGCAATCGCAAAACCTTGTTTACCGGACGAGCGATTCGTAATGCCACGCACGGGGTCGATCGGTTCATAGGTGGGGCCTGCCGTAATTAAAACTCGGCATCGGTCAAGAATGCGAGGAACGAACGCCCCTTGCATGAGTTCGATAATTTCACGAGGCTCGAGCATTCTGCCGCCACCCACATCGCCGCATGCTTGTTCACCGGCTGCCGGCCCGATAATTAAGGCGCCGTCCTGGGTGAGTTGAGCAACATTGCGTTGTGTGGCTTGGTTATGCCACATGAAGGTGTTCATTGCCGGGGCAAAAGCAACAGGGCAGCGAGCGGCCAAAATAGCAGAACTTAATAAGTCGTCCGCAATGCCTTGGGCGGCCTTAGCCATGATGTTGGCCGTTGCCGGCGCCACCAATAAGAGAGCGGCGTCACGTGTGGCCTCAATGTGAGGGATGGCACTTGTGGCCTGATCCCAGTCACTCGTGAAGACCTCTTGAGCACCTAATGCTTTAAAGGTGAGCGGGGTAATAAAACGTTGGGCTTCTTCGGTCATGATCACCGAGCATTGAGCCCCTTTCTTGATTAAAAGGCGCAAGAGTTCACAGGCTTTGTAAGCCGCGATGGAACCCGTAACACCTAAAACAATTTTGCGACCAGAGAGCATAGTGATTCCGTACTTAAGAGCGACGCGCCGTAAAACTTTCCAAAATCATTAAACCTGCACCCAGCACAATGGCAATATCGGCAAAGTTAAATGCCGGCCAGTGCCAGTACATGTAATGAAAATCTAAAAAATCAACCACATATCCATAGATTATACGATCGATGACATTACCTAAAGCACCCCCCATGATCATGGACAAGGACAAACATAAAAGGCGTTCCTCTAAGTGGCGCTTCATGTATAAAAGACAAAAAGCCACGGCAACGATCGCAATCAAGATAAAGAAGTAGCGCTGCCATCCGTCATGCGCTGCCAAAAAGGAGAATGCGGCTCCGGTGTTATGAGCTAACACCAGATTAAAAAAGGACGTGATTGGGCGAGATTCTCCCAAATAGTATTGAGTTTCAAAATACGACTTGGAGAGAAAATCGAGAATAACGATGATTAAAGAAAACCCCACCCAGGGGATTAAACCTTGGGTGGAGTTTTTTTCCATAGACTGATTCGTCATAGGATAAAAGCCAAATTAGGCAAAGCGACGCGTTTCGCCAGCACCGAACAAGTTGTCGGCGCAACGAGCACAAAGCGTCGGGTGATCGGCGTTGCTACCCACCGTATCCACGTAGTGCCAGCAACGAGCGCACTTTTGAGCGTTGCTTGCGTGAGCGGTGATGGCACGTTCGCCCTTGGTGAGCGTAGCGCGGCTCGTGATCATCACAAAGCGCAATTCGTCGCCCAAGCTCTCAAGCGCGTCGAATTCAACATCGTTGACGCTGATGTCGACCTCAGCTTGTAAGGAGGAACCGACCTTGCCTTCAGAGCGCAACGTTTCGATTTCCTTTTGAACGTCCGTACGAACAGCGCGAACCGTTTCCCACTTGGCTAACAAGTCTTCGGCATTGTCGATCGTGGGAAGATCAAAGAATTCTTCCGTGAAGATCGTCATGGACTTGCCCGGCTCAAAGATGGCAAACGCTTCTTCAGCCGTAAAGGACAAAATCGGAGCCATCAAGCGAAGGTAAGCCGCCGTGATGTACCAAAGAGCAGTTTGAGCGGAACGGCGAGCCAAGCCCGTCGTGGCGGTCGTGTAGAGTCGGTCCTTCAAGATGTCCAAATAGAAACTGCCCAAGTCGTCGCTGGCGAAGTTTTGCAACTTCGTGACGATCGGGTGGAAGTCGTTACTATCGTAAAGCGCAATCACTTCTTTTTGGACTTGAGCCATACGGGCGATGGCCCAACGGTCAAGCTCAATCATGTCTTCGAAGGCCACGGCGTCCTTTGTGATGTCAAAGTCGCTCGTGTTAGCCAACAAGAAGCGCAACGTGTTACGGATACGACGGTAGCTGTCGGTGACGTGTTTGACAATGGTCTTACCGAAACTCAATTCGCCGGAGTAGTCCGTCGAAGCCACCCATAAGCGCAAGATTTCTGCACCATAGGCTTTCGTTGCGTCATTCAAAGAGACGGTGTTACCCAAGCTCTTACTCATCTTGCGACCGTGTTCGTCGACCGTGAAGCCGTGCGTGAGCAAGGCCTTGTACGGAGCACGGTTATCGAGCATAGCGCCGATCAACAAGGAGGAGTGGAACCAACCGCGGTGTTGGTCGCTGCCTTCCAAGTAAAGGTCGATCGGGAAGTCAAGCTTTTCTTTGTGAGAGCCGCGAACAACGGTGGCGTGCGTGGAACCGGAGTCAAACCACACGTCCAAGATGTCCGTGGTCTTGTCGTATTGTGCGGCCTCTTCAGCCGGCATAAAGTCTTCAGCCTTGGCTTGCGTCCACGTTTCGATGCCGCCTTGTTCAACCTTCTTGGCGACTTCTTCCATGATTTCTAACGTGCGCGGATGCAATTGACCCGTCGCCTTATTCGTAAAGTAGGGCAACGGCACACCCCAGTTACGTTGACGGGAGATACACCAGTCGGGGCGGTTGGCAATCATGGCATGCAAACGGTTGTAACCCCAGCTCGGGTAGAATTTCGTCGCTTCAACGCCTTCTAAGGCCAATTCGCGCAAGCTCTTTTCTTGTTCGGTGCCGATGGCGGGGCGAGAGTCTTCAACGCTCTTATCCATACGAACGAACCATTGGCTCGTGGCACGGTAGATCAAGGGCGTCTTGTGGCGCCAGCAGTGCATGTAGCTGTGTTCTTGGCTACCCAAGAAGAGCAAATTACCGGATTCTTTCAACTTGTCCGTGATAACGGGGTTGGCCTTCCAGATGTGCATACCGGCAAAAAGCGGTAACCAATCAGCGTAGACGCCATTGCCCATGACGGGATTCAAAATCTCATCATTGGTCATGCCGTACTTCTTGCAGACGTTAAAGTCTTCCACACCGTAAGCGGGGGCGGCGTGAACGATACCGGTACCGGCCGTGGCGTCCACGTAGTCAGCCAAAAGCACGGGGCTAAAGCGTTCATAGCCCTTATCCATCTTGGAAAGGGGATGCATGAAACGCACGCCTTCAAAGGCTTCACCCTTTGCGGTGGCAACGATCTTGCCCGTCATTTCATAGCGCTTTAATGCATCTTCGCTTAACTTGTCGTTGAGCACCAAGTAACGGTCGCCACAATCAATTAAGGCGTAATCCAATTCCGGGTGCATGTTAAGGGCTTGGTTAGACGGAATCGTCCAAGGCGTCGTCGTCCAAATGACCGTAAAGCACGGCTTATCGAGCTTATGGTTAAAGATGCCTTCAACACGCGCTTGATCTTCAGAAGACAAGGGGAAAGCCACGTCAATGATCGGGCCCTTGATGTCCTTATATTCAACTTCGGCTTCAGCCAATGCGGATTGGCAGTCAAAGCACCAGTTCACGGGCTTTAAGCCTCGATAGACATAGCCCTTTTCCATCAATTTGGCGAGCACTCGAATTTGAGCAGCTTCCGTATCGAAACGCAACGTCAAGTACGGATCGTCCCAATCACCCAAAACGCCCATGCGTTGGAAACCGGCCTTTTGTTTGGCGACTTGTTCGTGAGCGTATTGACGAGCCTTGGCTTGCAATTCAACGATCGGAAGCTTTTTGCCGAAGAGCTTTTCGATTTGAATTTCAATCGGCATACCGTGGCAGTCCCAGCCCGGCACGTACGGGACGTCGTAGCCCTGGAGGAGCTTCGTCTTGTTGATGATGTCCTTCAGGATCTTGTTCACGGCGTGGCCAAGGTGAATGTCGCCGTTCGCATACGGGGGGCCGTCATGGAGGATGAACTTCTTCGCGCCCTGGCGGGCGCGGCGCACGACGTGGTAGAGGTCCTTGCGGTCCCACTCGTCAAGCCAGGCAGGCTCGCGCGCGGCAAGGTTCCCCCTCATCGGGAACGGCGTGTCAGGAAGGGTAAGCGGATACTTCTTGGTTTGGTCGTTGTTCTTGGCCATGTCTTGTTTAATCTCCCGGCCCCCTCGGGCTCTTCGGTTGGATTAAGTGGATGAAACAATTTTGTTTTTCGTGATAAGGCACGCGGATTCACGGCTTCCCCGAAGGTGATTCCGGAAGGCCGAACAGGCGTCTCGCTGCCGCGGCGTCAGCCCGGATCGCACGCATCAGTTCGGGAAGTCCGCTGAACTTGCGGTTCCCCCGGAGCTTTTTCACGAAGCGAACCCTGATCATCCGCCCGTATGCGTTTCCTGTCCAGTCAAGAAGGTTCGTTTCGCACGTGTACCGGAGGCCGCCCGCGATGGTGGGACGGTTCCC
>USIM01000090.1 GCA_900554675.1 uncultured Sutterella sp. | reverse complement strand
AATTCATGAGAAGTTGCCGCGTGAGCGCTTAGATATTCAACCGCGACGTCGTCCGCAACCGGGCTGCTTCCGAAAGACTTATGTGGCCCCGCCCACTTCACCCGTTTCGACCGATCCGTTTTTTGATCAACCGTATGTTCCTTCTCAACCTGCAGGGGAAACGCAGCCCAAAGAGCGCGAACCGATGTCAGCGAAAAACACGAAGCCCAAGGCTAAGGTTTCTGCGCTTTTAGGTGGTCTTATCCGTAAGTAATTTGGGTTAGGTTAAAAATGTTAGGCATTTGTGATGTCAGTTAAGAATCGACACACTTATGCCTCTTTTTTTTGGGCAATTCTTTATACAATATTTATATCCGACTAAACATTCTTAGCCCGTTGAATGGCTCTTCTGTATCAGGGAGTTATTCTGGGTGACTTCAGGCTAGGAGTCTGTCATGCCAGAGACAAAAATTGTTAGTAGCCGTCTTGCTCGCGAGATGGCTTTGCCTTTATATGAGGGCAAGACTTTATTTACCGGCGAAGCGCGCATGGCGCACGCCGACGGTATGGCCAATATCGTACGCAGTATCCGAGATGATGAAGATTTGATCGCAGCGGCCTACCTTTTTGCAGTTCATGAAAGTGTTCCCAATACCGATGAGTGGTTAAAGAAAAACTTTGGCGCAACGGTTGCAGAGTTGGTCTATGAACTTCATCGACTCATTGAAATTAACGGCAAAACCCGTTTGGTGAAAACGGGTGAAGAAGCCGCTGAAGATAAACTGTTACTTAAAGCTCAAGACGCTCTTTTGCGCAAGATGGTCTTAGCCATGTGTAAAGACCTTCGGGTGGTGATTTTGCGTCTTGCGAGCCGCTTGCAAACGTTGCGCTACTTTGCCTCCCAAAAGGATCGGGCTGAAGACGCCAAGCAATACGGTACCGACACTTTGGCGCTATATGCACCGCTCGCAAACCGTTTGGGGATTTGGCAAGTGAAGTGGGAGTTGGAAGACTTGTCCCTTCGCTTTACCAAGCCCAAAGAATATAACGAAATCGCTCAACTTTTAGATGAAAGTCGCGAAGCGCGTATTGCCTTTATGCGTGATACGGTGCAAAAGATTCGCGATATGTTGGCTGAAAAAGGGATTGAAGCCGAAGTTTCCGGTCGTCCTAAACACATCTACTCCATCTACAAAAAGATGGAGCGTAAGCACTTAAAGTTCAACCAACTCTATGACGTGCGCGCATTACGCATCATTGTACAAACGGTTGAACAATGCTATGAAGTGCTCTCGATTGTGCATGAGAATTTCCCAGGGTTGGCAAGCGAATACGATGACTACATCTCTAACCCGAAACCCAACGGCTATCGCTCTTTGCACACGGTGATTCTGGATAAGAAAGAACGTCCCATTGAGATCCAAATTCGTACGCAAGCCATGCACGAATATAACGAACTCGGGGTGGCAGCTCACTGGCGCTACAAAGAATCGGGCAATTCCAATAAGACAGGCGACAGCTCTTCTGAAGACCAAAAAGTTGCATGGTTGCGTCAACTTTTGGCTTGGAGTAGCGATGTGAAACCTTCGGGTGAGTCAGGCGTTGTTGAAGACGATCACGTCTATGTCCTAACGCCTCAAGGTCGTGTTATTGAAATGGTGACGGGGGCAACGCCTATTGACTTTGCGTATCACTTGCACAGTGAACTCGGTCATCGTTGTCGCGGGGCCCGCGTTAATGGCGCATTGGTGCCTTTGAATTACAAACTCAAGACCGGCGAGACGGTTGAGATTGTGACAGCCAAGACAGGTGGCCCCAGCCGCGATTGGCTCAATAGCGAATTGGGTTTTGTGGCGACCTCTCGCGCTAAGAGTAAGATCCGTCAGTGGCTTCACGCTCAGCAACTTCAAGAGCAAGTCACACAAGGGCGAGAGCGCATTGAAAAGGAAATGGCCCGTTTGGGCAAGACAGCCTTTAAGCTTGAAGAACTCGCAAAGCGCTTGGGTTATGACACCTTAGATGATTTGTTCGTGGGTGCCGCTAAGGATGAAGTGGGACCTAAGACGATTGAAAAGGTCTTAAAGCCCCAAGAAGAGGAAAAGAAGGAAGAACTCATCACGACCAAGTCCAAGGCCGAACAAGCCAAGAGCCAGGTGCTTGTGGTGGGTGTGGATTCCCTTTTGACGCAATTGGCACGATGCTGCCATCCTGCGCCGCCCGACAAGATCATTGGCTTTGTGACGCGTGGCCGGGGGGTGACGATTCACCGAGCAGACTGCCCCAATATCCGTAACCTTGATGATAAGGGCCAAGAGCGCTTGATCGAGGTGAGCTGGGGGAATGCTCAAGGGGCTGTGTTCCCGGTTGATGTTTTGGTCATTACGAATAACCGTCCGGGGTTACTCAAAGACTTAAGCGAAATTTTCTTAAAAGAAAAGATTGCGATTGTTGGTATGAATACGCAAAACATTCGGGGCGACGTGCATATGCGCTTTAATGTGGAGGTGAGCAGTGCTCAGGCACTCACGAAGACGCTAACGGCAATTCAAGACGTGCCGGGCGTTTATAATGCACGACGTGTTTAATTTAAAATGGACACTGGATTGATATCCGGTGTCCGCTAAAGGGTTAGCTAATGAGAGTTTCTGAAGGTTCCATTCGTTTGATGCGCCAGGCATTGCAATGCATCATCTACATTGGGTTAGGTCACATTGCGTTTGAAATGGTCGCAACTTACATGACGCCCGAATATAGTCACTTGTGGTACTACGCCCTTTTGGTACCGGGCATTTACTATGTGATTCCGATTTTGGCGTTGTTGGTGACGATTATGATTTTGGAAAAGTTTGTGAGCAAATAATCTCTCGCGAACAATTAAACAAAAATGGGATTACCTCGATGGCAATCCCATTTTTGTTGGTTAAAGAGATTTAACGTATGTTTTGACCGGCTCTGTAAGCTTGATCAAGCGCCGGATGGCCAGCAATGTCACCGGGGCCAGTGACGCCACCAGCGACAATCGCTTCAACCAATCGTGTTGTTTCAAAGCACTCAATCCACCCTTCAAGCCCTGCAATCGCACGATCAAAGACATGTTCAGCTCATTCCTTTGCCCCTAAAGCTTGAAGATTCGAGTTATTGGATTTGCAAAAAAAAATCGAAACAGTCTTCAAAACCAGTGCAACTCTTTTGGGGCCAATTAATCGAAATTACAAAATAGAGTTCAAAAAAGTGACGGTATCCGGAGCAAATCCAAATACCGTCACGTTAAATGTTAGGAAGAAAGTGTTTTCTTCCTAGAACTTTCGATTAAAGTTCGTTGACGTGATGCAAACAGTAAAGCACAACGTCCATCGTCGGAGCGAGCGTGTCGATGTACAACGTTTCTTCCGTTGTGTGAGCACCCTTGATTGTCGGGCCCAAGCAGATCATTTGCATGCCTTCGCGTTTGGAGGAGAACCAAGAGGGTTCAAGACCGGCGTGAATAGCAACCAAACGAGCGTCAACACCGATGCTCTTATAGCCTTGGGCAGCAAGCTTCAAAAGGGGCGTATCCGGATCGCCGTCCCAGCCCGGGTACTTACTCATCACGGTCAATTCGTAACCGTACTTACCGGACTCCTTACGGAAGTCGTCTTCTAACTTGTCAACGTCAGCGGTGACGCAAGAGCGGCTACTCGTACCGACTTCACAGTTGCCGTTAACCAATTGCAAAATGCCCGTATTGGAAGAGGTTTGAACCAAGCCTTCAATCTTTGGGCTCATTGCCAAGACGCCTTGCGGCAAGTAGTTAACGAGGGCAATTAAATTGGCGGAGTCTTCACCGGAAATGGCTTCTAAGCCTTCAGCATCGACTTGCGTTAATTCAACCGTCATTTTTTCAAGCGGGAACTTTTCAGCGAGTTCAGCTTGAGTTGCGGCGATGGCTTCACGCATTTGAGCTTCCATTTCAGCCTTCACGGCGAACGTAGCAGAGCCATTGTGCGTGATGGCGTTAAAGGCGGCGCCGGACTTCACTTCAACGAAACGAATCTTGCCGCAGGCCGTTTGAACGCGATCGAGCATCGTCATCAAAGCCACAGAAGCGTTCAAACGATTGCGATGGATGTCCATGCCGGAGTGACCGCCCAAGAGCTTGTCAACGGTCAAACGGAACACGCGACGGCATTCGCAGACGGGCTTCGTGGCAAACTTTTGCTTCATGGAAGCGCGCAAGTTACCTGCGCAGGAGTAACAAACTTCATTTTCTTCTTCAAGGTCGATATTGATCAAGAATTCAGAATCAAGAGCGGCCGGATCCAAAGCGGCAGCACCGTGCAAACCCACGTCTTCGTCAGCCGTAAATAAGCAACGCAACGGGCCGTGCGGAACATCGCTCGTGGCCACAGCCAAACCGGCAGCCACACCGATACCATTGTCGGCTCCGAGTGTGGTTCCTTTGGCTTTCAGCCATTCTCCGTCTATTTCTGTTTCGATGGGATCGGTGAGGAAGTCGTGCTGTACATCATTGTTCTTTTCACACACCATGTCGATGTGCGATTGCAATATGACAGTCTGAAGGTTTTCTTTGCCCGGAGTGGCGGGCTTTTTGATCA
>USIM01000089.1 GCA_900554675.1 uncultured Sutterella sp. | reverse complement strand
GCTCTTGACGTGCGTACCCACATCGGAGTGAACCTGGTAGGCAAAGTCAATCGGGGAGCTGTCTTGGGGCAACGAAATAATGCGACCCTTTGGCGTAAAGACGTAAATACGATCGGGGAAGAGGTCAGCTTTAATGTTTTCGTAGAATTCGCTTGTACTCGAAGACTTCGATTGCAAGTCAAGAAGCGATTGCAACCAAGCGCGCGTCAACGCTTGAATGTCAGATTCCGAACCGCGGTTGAGCCAGTGGGTCAGAATCCCTTGTTCGGCAATGTCATTCATTTGTTCCGTGCGGATTTGGAATTCCACAGCGGTGCCTTGAGGGCCAATGACAGTGGTATGCAAGCCTTGATAGCCATTGCTCTTAGGAATAGCAATAAAGTCCTTAAATCGGCCTTGCACGGGCTTATACATTTTGTGCAAAGCGCCAAGCGTTCGATAGCAGTTTTCTCTCGTTCCAACAATCACACGGAAGCCATAAAGGTCAAAGACTTCAGAGAAGGAAAGCTGCTTGATGCGCATTTGCTGATAAATACCGTAGCACGTCTTTTCACGCCCGAGAACGCGACCTCGAATCGAGGACTTCACGAGCATTTCTTTCGTGTCATTGAGAATGCGTTCCAAGGCCGGACGGCGGTTTTTACGAGCGCTCACAAGGGCGTGATAGAGCACTTCATAGCGGCGCGGATAGTAGTTTTGAAGGCACAACTCTTGCATTTCACGAAACGCATGATTGATGCCCAAGTGGTGGGCCATCGGCACGTAAATATCAAGCGTTTCTTTGGCGATACGGCGACGCTTTTCAGGGCGCATGACGCCAAGGGTGCGAAGGTTGTGCAAACGGTCGGCGAGCTTAACCAAAATCACGCGAACGTCTTTACTCATGGCCAAAAGCATCTTTTTGAAGCTTTCGGCTTGGGCCACTTCATTGCTCGAAAATTTAAGCTTGTCGAGCTTGGAGACCCCGTCAACAATATCCGCAGTCACCGTGCCAAACGTTTTGGCCATTTCGATTTTGCTCACACCGGTGTCTTCTAAGACGTCATGCATGAGGCCGGCTTGAATGGTCGGACAGTCAAGATGCCACTCGGCCAAAATGCTCGCAACAGCGATGGGGTGAGTAATGTACGGTTCGCCCGATTTTCTCACTTGACCCAAGTGAGCATCGTCAGCATAGCGGTAAGCAGCTCGAATACGTTCAATGTCAGACGGTGACATGTATTTCGAGCAGATATCAATCAAAGAAGCAGCGGTAGCAATAACGGCTTTTTTCGTTTGAGTCGCCATCGGCAACTCTCTCTCTTCTTCGCCGGGACGAGGCACAGGGGCGGGCTTATCGCCACCCAAAATGGATTGTCGAATGGTGGCGAGGATATCGGTAGAGTCGGTTTGAAAGTATTTTGGAACCATAAAAAGCCTTACGCCAGAGAAAAGAGAGTGCTATGCGAGAGAACAAAAAAGCGAAGACAGACACAACGGTCTCGCTTCGCTTTTTGAGTGCCCGATTAGGACACGCGCTTGAGCATTTCTTCCTTTTCGATGGCGTCCGCGGCAATTTCACGCAAGGAAAGAACCGTGGGTTTGTCCTTGGCATCGATGCGAGCAACGGCGCCAGAGGACAATTGGCGAGCGCGCATAGCAGCGGCTAAAACCAATTCAAAGCGATTAGGAATCTTTTTCAAGCAGTCTTCAACAGTAACACGTGCCATTTTTTATTTCTTTTAAAAGTAAGTAAAAATTTATCAACTTTAGGATGCTGTCTTAATGACAGGGGATCCCAAGGTGCTTAAACGTTTCATGTTCACGAGCAACCTGCGTCTTGAAGGTTAAACGTGAAGCGCGAACGATCGCAATCAAATCTTGAGTTGCGCGTTCAAAGTTATCGTTAATTATAACGTAGTCGAACTCACAAGCATGCACCATTTCTGCGCCGGCTCCAGCCAAACGTCGAGCGATGACCTCATCACTGTCCGTTGCTCGGTTATTTAACCGATGGCTAAGCGCATCAATGGAAGGTGGCAAAATGAAAATACCGACCACTTCGGGGAATAAACGCTTGACTTGCAAGGCGCCTTGCCAGTCAATTTCTAATAACACATCATTGCCGATTGATAATTGCTCATCAATCCACTTCTTACTCGTGCCGTAGTAGTTGCCGTGAACATAAGCCCATTCCAAGAAAGCATCTTCTTCTTTCATGGCTTCAAAGTCTTCGATCGAGACAAAGTGATAGGCAACACCGTCCACTTCACCCGTGCGAGGAGCACGCGTGGTGTGCGAGATGGAAAGATGAACATCAGGGTCGGCTGCCAAGAGTTGGGCCACTAAGGATGATTTACCGGCACCGGAAGGTGCTGTGACCAAAAACAAGCGACCGGCTTGCGTGTTAGACATAATGTTTCCCCCACAAAGTAATCATTAAATTTTAAAGCAATCCGAGGTTCTGGGCTAGAGGTTCTTGTGAGCAAAAAGACTGATATCAAAGCGCTTTAGAAGTTCTACGGTTTCAAAAACAGGCAAGCCCATGATGCCCGAGTATGAGCCTTCAATTTTTTCAATAAAGGCTCCCGCCAATCCTTGAATGCCATAACCACCGGCTTTGTCATAGGGATGAGGCGTGTTGATATAGCCTTCAATTTCTTCTTCGGAGAGCTTTTTAAACCAAACTTTAGACACACTCACGCGTCCTTCGAGATGCTCTTCATCGGTACCCACGAAGACAGCCGTTCGTACTTCGTGAGCGCAACCAGACATTTGCTCTAAAAAGCGTCGTGCTTCATCGCGATCGGCGGGTTTACCCAAAATGTTCCCGTTAAGAATCACCGGAGTATCCGCAGATAAAACGGGGAGTGGTTCAAGCTTTTCGGCTTTGATTTTCGCTAGCGCAATGAGTGCCTTCTCACGAGCCGTACGAATGACATACTCTTCCGGTGCTTCGTTGGGAAGTTGCTCCTCATCGCCAGCGAAATTCAATAACGTATGATCGTTGCTGGCAAGGATAATGGGCTTAAACTCCAGTTGTTCCAAAATCTCTTTACGACGAGGACTTTTGCTCGCTAAATAAAAAGCAGACATATTAAGCTCGATGGTAAGGGTGGTTCGTGAGGATGCTAAAGGCTCGATAGACTTGTTCGACAAGCATGACGCGCGCCATGGCGTGAGGCAAAGTCATTGATGACAAACGCATCATCATCGAGGCTTCTTTCTTTAAATTCGCATCTAAACCGTCGGCACCGCCAATGATGAAGGCTACGGAGTCACCTGCATCTCGCCAAGCGGAAATCTTTTTGGAGAAGTCAACAGTTGTAAAGTCTCGACCACGTTCATCCAAAGCCACCATGATGGAGTGATCAGGGATTGCGGCACGAATACGCTCGGCCTCAATTTGCATGATTTTTTCTTTGCTTTGACCGGCACGAAGTTCGGGTTTGACCGCTTTGACACTGACCTGCCAGTCTTTAGGAAAGCGATTCAAATAGTCTTCAATGGCCGTATCGGCCCAGCCCGGTTGTTTAATACCAACGGCAACAATCGTAATCTTCACGTCAACTTCCTTTATGCGAAAAAGGGCGCAAGGTGCGCCCTTTTGACTTCGATCGACAAACTAGTCTTCGACAATCTTGATCGTCTTGCCACGAACGGCACGCGGTCGATTCGCAGCGGGCTTATCTTCAGCGGCTGCCTTGGCAGCTTCTTCAGCACGCTTTTCAGAGGCTAACTTGATGTTAACCTTCTTGCCACCCCAAACTTCTTCGAGGTTGTAGTACTCACGCATGGCGGGTTGCAAAATATGAACAATGGCTTCACCACAGTCAACCAAAACCCATTCACCCGTGTCCGTGCCTTCAAGACCCAAAACGTCACCACCAGCTTGCTTGACTTCGTGGCTGACGTTGTAGCCCAAGGCACGCGTTTGGCGGTTAGAAGTACCACTGGCGATAATGACTCGTTCGAATTCGCTCGTTAAATGTTTGGTGTTGTAGACAACAATGTCTTGAGCCTTCACATCTTCTAAAGCATCAACGATCACACG
Organism: uncultured Sutterella sp.; assembly: GCA_900554675.1. Taxonomy (GTDB): domain Bacteria; phylum Pseudomonadota; class Gammaproteobacteria; order Burkholderiales; family Burkholderiaceae_F; genus Aphodousia. The sequence goes on along the minus strand of USIM01000089.1, from coordinate 545 downwards.
TTGTAATTTACGAATATCCATAAAAATCTCATTTAGGGGAAAGAGGCTCGTTCTAAGCCTCTAAAATTTTGCAAGAAAAACCTAAAACCTTTGAACGGATGGTAGGTACAAATCTACGGATTTGTTTGACCCTTGAAGGGTCTGAATTTTATTTTCAATTGCGATTTGATGAGATCAACTAACGAACTCTGAAGCTCATTAGTATCGCTTTCTGCTTGATATTGTACAGCATGCAAAACTTACGACAAACGATCAGACTTCTCCTGATAAAAAAATTGTCGAGATTCAATTAAAGGCACATTGATTTTGATGACGTCATGAAGCCATTTTTGTTGATTAATTTGCTCAAATTGAAATTTAAAATTTGCACAAATGCTAAAGTAGGATCGATAACCTATTGATTTTAAATAAGAATAAAATATGCAAAAAACAGCTGCAAATGGACTACTTTTGAGTGAAATAGTCTTTTAAAAACTGAATAACCGAAGTTGGCATCAAGTCTTTCAATTTCGGTGTTGAAGGACCTTGTTGACGAACGCACTCTC
>USIM01000088.1 GCA_900554675.1 uncultured Sutterella sp. | reverse complement strand
CGGCAGCCCGTCCGCCGCCTCTCCGCGAACCGAACAAGGACTCGAAGAAATCCGAGAATTCCCCGTCACCTCCCATACCAGAGAATCCGCCTCCCGAAGACCAGTAAGCCCCACCTCCATCACCAAATCCGCCACCACCTTGCTGTTGGTAACGTTGTTTCTGGGCTTCGAACTCGTCTGCGTGTTTCCAGTTCTCGCCGTATTGGTCATACTTCTTTCGCTTCTCCGGATCACCCAATACCTCGTTCGCCTCGTTTATTTCTTGGAAACGTTGTTTGGCATTCGGATCATCCGGGTTCAGTGTTGCCATAAAGTAATCACATCGCATAGACGACTCTCGGACAAATTCAATATCGGCTGTATTGATCTCGTCAATGTACAAGCATCCGTACTGACCACCTAAGGCTTTCTGCCACTTCTTTTTATCACCATATCCCATTACGTAAATGACTTTATCGCCACCGGATGTATGGAACAGAATATGTGGGATCTTATCGTCTTTGGTTCCGTTGCCGTTGTACTCTGCCAAATCTCCAAAATCATCTATGATACCAAGGTCTTTGTTGATAATATTCTTCTCTGCGGTACCTGTGTCTTTTGCCGCGATGATATGCAGCTTCTTAGGCGATTCAGCAACTTTCAGTATGAACTTAAACAGTCCAACCGTTGTCTTTCCTGCTGCCGTGGTACCTTCCAAAAACTCAACCGGCGCATCGCATCGGATAAATGCTTTGTATTTCTCTGATAGGAGCAGACGCTGGCTACTCATTATTCATCACCACGCATCTGTTGGATCAGATCATCCAGTTTGGACTTGCTCTCATCCAGATTAATATCGACCTTATCGTTCCACATGCCAAGGTGACGACCAAGCAACTCCAGTGCTTTTTCTTTATCACAGAGTTTTAATTCAATGCCACTTTTCCCCATTTTGATTCCAGCAATCGCCCGCTTTGCGATATCAGGAAGCCCTTCCGTATTTCTGATCAGAACCTTATCTTCTTTTACCTCTGCATAATCAGTCGCTTTTGCAAATGCAATTGCTGCCAGTTCCTGCACTACCATGTCCTGTGTAACTTCGGTACGCTCCTGCCGTTCCTTCATCCGCTCTGCAATATATGCCGCAACCTTAACATTTCTTAACAAGCGAACAGGCATCCATACCGTTATCAAATTGGCCTTCTATGGCGTTTTTCTTTTGGACGTGAGGTACCACTCAAACCCATTTTTGACAGTCGTCTTATTTTGAGTGATACTGTCATTAAGAGAAGAGGCTGCTTCGGCGCGTTCTGGACGTAATGCTTGGGGAGCAACTTGGTTGCTTACATCGGGTCCCGAAGGAATCTTCTCGTTGGTGTTGTTGCCCAGTTAAGCCTCGGGTGCGGATCTTCGGATCTAGGCGATTAGTATGGCTCTTATCCAACAGCATTCAATCAGTTAACCGCTCTTGCCCAGTTAACTCTTGGGTGCGCATCGTTGGCGTTAGGTCGTCACTTTGTAGGCGGATTGGTTGGGTCGTTCCCAAGAGCGGTTTTCTGTTTTCCCCATAGCATTAGCCGGTAACTGAATACCGGCCTTTCTTTTTCCACTATCCAACGTACCTTTTAATGCGCTTAAAGTTGGCGATTGACTGACACCGCCTTTTACCATGCACAAAATCCCTCACGGTTCGTATTGGCATGTCAAGCATGTCTGATATTTGCTGATAGGTATAGCCTTGTTTTCTGAACATTATCGCGCGCTCCACATCCTCATCAAGATACTTTGCGTTTCTGTGATCTTCACCAATCGGCTTACCCGCATCATTAACGGCAACCGTCATCATTACAAAAGGTCTTTGATTCATAGTTGTACTTTTCACTGGAGCTAATCCAAAGATTTGATTCTCGATTCTAGAGTGTTTGACAGATACACGCACAATTTCTAAACTGACATTGGAAACGGTCGGTTTGGTGCTTTCAGTCGTTGAACCACCGGCTTCGTTGAGCGGTAGGCCTAATAAACCTGCGTTGTCGCCTTCGGAGTTCTGCTTAGCCCCTAACACAGGGGCTATTCTTTTTTTGACAGAAAATTAACAATAGCTTGATTTCATTTTTGACAACTATTTTGTTTTAGGTGATACTTTCTCAAGAGAAGAGGCTGTTTCGGCGCGTTTCGGAAGTTTACGCTAAGGGATCAGTTCTATCTGAGGCATTTGGTACCGAAAGAATCTTCTCAGTGCTGTTGCCCAGTTAAGCCTCGGGTGCGCATCAAGTTTTCTTGATGTAGGCGAATTGGTAGGGTCGTTTCCAAGGGCGGTTTTCTGTTCTCTCCAAGTCAGTGACTCCTCATACTTTTTGATTCTTTTGTCGTTCCTCCTCTAATTGAAAAGCGCTAAAAAGCAAACAACCGCTTCCGAAAGTCTCGAAAGCGGTTGTTGAATTCGTGTTCAATTAAATGTGAGCATGGGAGACGTGTTCGTCTTCTTTGGCTCGGGTACGAGCGACCCACAAAGCCAGCCCCGTTAAAACGCTACCGGCTAAGAATAATCCTAAAGCCACCATCCCCCAGAAACCGTAGGCTTTAAGCGGAGCTTCGAAGAAGGGCGTTGCATCAAAGGCCATGTAGTAGCCCCCGATAATACCGATACCCCAGAGCAAAACCCCGTAAATGACCATCGGTACAAAGGTGACGCGATAGGCACGAAGTGAGAAGGCGCTTACGCATTGCATGGCATCAAAGATGTGGTAACACACACCGAACAAAATCAAAGAGGCTGCAATTTGAATCACGGTTTCGTCAGACGTGTACCAATGCAAAATCATGTCTCGACCGAAGTAAAGGGTAGCAGCCGCCAAAGACGACGTAATGACGGCAAGGATTAAGCAACGGTGCGTTGCTTTTTCAGCCACGCTTGCCCAGCCGGCTCCCAAACATTGGGCGGCCAAAACGGTACAAGAAATACCAATGGCCAATTGCAACATATAAGCCAAAGAAGTGATGTTTGCCACGATTTGGTGAGCGGACACCGTCACGGCACCAAAGCGGGAAATGAAAATGGCCATCAACGTAAAGGAGCTGATTTCAAAGAAAGTGGATAAGCCAATCGGAATACCGATTTTGAGCTGTGCCCACATGGCTTTGGGTTGGGGCCAATAAAAATGCGCACAACGCATCTTGGCGTAGTACTTGTCTCGCTTCCAAACAATCAAATACACCAAAACAGAGATGTAAGTTAAGACCGTGGAGGAAATGGCCGCACCGGCACCACCCATGGCATCAAAGCCAAGCCAACCGTACATAAAGATGGCGTTTAACGGTACCTTCAAAAGGAGCATGGCCAAACTCACGTACATAGTGACTTTGGGGCGAGAAACTGCCGCATTTAACGAAATAAATGCGCGTCCTGCTAAGGCAGCTGGCAAACCGATCATACTGATCGTTAAGTATTGAGCCGCCATGCGCTTAACTTCACCTTGCGCCTCAGCCAAACCCGTCCAAATATCGGTGGCCCCTAAAATCGGCATGCCGATCAAAGACAAGATGAGTGCAAGCCACAAACATTGTGAAAGCTCAAAACCGATCTTTTCAAATTGACGGGCACCGAAATGGTGGCCTGCCAAAGGACTCATCCCTTGCAAGATGCCGACCAAGCCCATGAAAACCATGATCATGGAGGCAAGACCCAAGGCAATCGCAGCCAAGTGATCAGGGCCCAAATGACCGGCCATCACGGTATCAATCGTGCCACCACCCACAATGGCGATGTTGGCTACAAAAATAGGACCTGCGAGCTTACAGATGGCTCGCAGGGAAATATCGGGTGGCGTTAAACGTTCAGGTAACGGGTGCGTCACATTAATCTCTCAACAAAATAAAACGCTCAGGTTCGCGAGGACGAGAATAGGTGTTAATGATTTTGGTCGGAACCAAAGAAGCAGCTTTGATTTGGGACTCAAAATGGAATTGACAGCGATCAGACTCCGACAACGCAATACCGTAGTAGGTAAAGATCGTGCGTTCGGTTGGGCTCAACGACTCAGATGATATGCAGGCATTTTTCGTTTTAACCGCTTCAAAGTCAGCCACTACTTTTTGAGCAATCGGTCGATAGCTACGTGCATCATCAATGGCAGGTGCAAAGAGGTAAACACATAAGACAGCCAGCGTGGTAATGCCGGTGGCAGCCATCCACGGGCCCTTCCATGCTACAACGGTGTGACGGTTCATGCGCCACAAAACCAAAGCAATCCACAAAAGCGTGATACCGAAAGCCATCACAAAGATAAGACCGTGGAAGAAGGGGTCTGCGTTAGGAGCCAGATTCGTAATGGACTTCACCATCTTAGGCGGTACACCGGCGTGCCAAGCGGCATAGTAAGCCCAAAGGGTGGCAATGCCTAAAGTGAAAACAGAAGCCGAGAACCAATCCAAAACGTTGGCCCAAGTACGATGAACGGACATCAAACCAAAGGCGGCTAACACACACATCGGCGCCGTTAACGTCATCAAGAAACGATTTTCAGAGACGTCTAAAAGAACGGTCGAAATGAAAAGTCCCACAAAAATAAAGAGGGGTAACTTAATATGCGTGCGATTAAGTTGCTTGCGGAAAGCGTACAAAGCAAAGCAGGCAAAGGGC
>USIM01000087.1 GCA_900554675.1 uncultured Sutterella sp. | reverse complement strand
TTCTTGAAGGATGTTACATTAGGCTGTTTGAGCGGGTTCTTGCGCAGTTTCTTCGTTTTGAAGTTCCTGCAAATCCTCTGCATCGTCAAGCGACTCTTCGTCCGTCTCGTTCAACACTTCACGAAGTCTTGCATCAAGCAATACATCGACGTAGTCAACGCCCAACACATCGAGCAAAATCTTCTGACCGCGAGGCAACTCCGGCAAGCCCGGCATACGTTGCGTAAAAGGTAGCCCTTCAATACGAATCAATTCACCCTTGACCACGACGGCTTCGATCGTTTTGTAGCCTTCTTGCTCAATCCATCGCAAACTCCAGAAACGTTCCATCTTGCGTTGGAAGTCGGAATAGGCACCATAAACCGTTGTGAAATTAGCCACAATCGTAAAAAGATCTGTATCACTCGGGCGGTAGCAAGCTTCTGTGTCCTGAACAGCACTGATCAATTGACGTTGATTGACCAAGTCCACATAGCGACGAAGAGGAGATGTACACCAAGCGTACTGGGCAACACCAATGCCGTCATGCGGTCCCGGTGTCGTACTCATTTTGACGCGCCCCATGCTTTGAGAGCGATAGATCCCCGCCACGCCCATTTCTTCGAGCCAACCACCCCAGACGCTATTGGCAAAAATCATCAATTCGCCGACTGCCAAATCCAAGGGTGAGCCACGGCGACGCGACTTTAGACGAATGGTGGCATTTTCACCTTCACCGTCCAAATCAAAGCTCCATTCGAGGCGTCCGATGATTTCAGGACGACCGCGAACCGCTTCACGATCGGCTAAGCACTTCTTGGCAAATTTCCACAGCCACGTAATCTCTTGAGAGAAGCTGTGGTTAACCGTACCAGCTAAAAGTTTCTCTTCGGAAAACTCGTCTTCGATGACGTCATAACGGATGTTTTCTTTAACACTAATGCGTTCAAGGTGAGTTTCCGTTGCCTGAACCTCTAGCGAGTCCTTATCCACTAGAGCGTAAAGTGACAAGCATGGGACTTCACGACCTACATCCAAAGAAAAAGACTTGAACCAGGCATCAGGCATCATGGTTGTTTTAATGCCAGGAGCATAAACCGTCGACAAACGTGCGCGAGCCACTTGGTCGATATCAGAATCTCTTTCAATCCCCAAACTCGGCGCAGCAATATGAATACCAATTCGCAAGAGTTTGTCATCGACATGCTCTACACTCATTGCGTCATCAATCTCAGTGGTCGAAGAGTCATCAATAGAGAACGCTTCAACACTGGCTAACGGCAATTGAGTCCAACTTGCCTCATCGGGTTCACTCAAATTAGAAGGAAAACCCTTTCCTTTCGGGAAATACTGAGCATAGAAACTATCAACATGCCAACGATAAGCCGTGGGAATTGCCCCTAACTGAATCAATAAGCGCAAAGGCGGCAAATGCATTTCGCTCGAGGCATCCGATAAAGCCTTCCATAGCATGCTGTTTTTGTCAGGATTAATAACTAAAGAAATGGCTTGAGCTGCAATTTCCTTGGGCACGGTATGTTCATCGACCATTTGACGAACCCATGCCTTCTTTTGCTCTTCTTGCAAACGTTTTTTCTCTAACGCCGCCAAGGCAACTTTTAAAATCTCTTCCGGCGCCTTACGGTAATTACCTCTGCCTTTACGATGGAAGTAAACAGGGTTTTCATGCAAAACCAACAAAGTCGCAACACGTTCAACAACACTGGCGTTTTCACCAAAATATTCTTTTGCTAAAGCTTCAAATTGGAATTCACCTTCGGGGGCCACTTCCCACAAAAATTGCTTATCCACGTCTCCCGTAATAGCTTGCGCAGCGGGAATCACTTCTGAGGCTGCTGGCGATTCAAAAGTAAAGAAAGTATGACCTCCTTTGACTTTTGTGCGACGACCGGTCGTTAATTCAACTTCATAGGCATTACCGTTTTGGGACAAGATCGTCCCAGCTTTGAAAGTACCGTCTTCTTCGAAAAAAATATACATGTTTAATAACCCTAGAATGTCGTCTTAACAAAGGATGTAATACCACCCAAGAACATTTGCACGGCCATGGTCGCCAAGATCAAACCCATTAAGCGTTCAAAAGCAGCCGTCGTTCTTTCACCGACCAATTGTTGAATGCGATCGGCAAAAATCAAAATCACAGCACTGGCAAACATGGTTAATAAAACCACGCTTAACCACTCGAGCATGCGTTCGGGATTACCGCCAACCAAAACCAAAACAGAAGCCAAGGTCGAGGGCCCTGCTAATGCAGGAACTGCCAAAGGCACAATAAAGGGCTCGCCCGACGGAGACTCTCCGAAAACACCTTCCTTTGACGGAAAAACCATACGGATGGCCATCAACAAAACAACTAGGCCGCCCCCGATGGACAAAGCAGCTTGGCTCAATCCCAATGTATCAAGAAAGGGTTTGCCAACAAACGCAAAAACACACAAAATCGCCGCAGCAATGCAACATTCTCGGATAATAATCACCTTGCGACGCTTGATCGGCACTTGTCGCAACGACGCGATAAATAACGGTATGTTGCCCAATGGGTCTGCCATTAAAAACATCAACAGCAAAGCCGAGAAAAAGGTATGTTCCATTTCTAGTCTTTCAAAAAGTTTTCAATTGCCGGCAAACACGTCTCAAAATTTTCAATTTCGTGAGTGTTACCATTCAAAATAATCTGTTCACAGTGGCTGTACTTATCCTGCCCTTTCGTCCAGTCCAATACTTCGTCAGCCGTTGACAAAAAGACCAAATAGCGTTGAGGGTTCGTAGCATCAACAGCCATCTCACGAGCCTGGTCTGCAAACTCAGGCTTTACATCGATTGTGCGATCTGTATTGTTGATCGTTTGAACACCCAAATAATCATTAATTACAGACCATGGCTCCGTTGCGGGGTTCAATAACACCGCTTTGCAGCCGATTTTCTCGGCCAACCAAGTCGCATAAAACCCTCCGAGACTTGAACCTACCAAACAGATATCGTTCGGATCCAAATCTTTCACGGTATCCAACATAATTTTTTGTGCTTCGAGCGGGCCAACATTTAAATCAGGAGCTCGAAACTCATCATTGGTAGAAAAGGCCTTTTTTAAAATTTGTCCTTTTTTACTCGCCGGGGAAGAGCGAAATCCGTGTAAATAAATAACGACCATTAGGCATCCTTTAACGCAGATAAGAGTTTGCCGTGAATACCGCCGAAACCACCATTACTCATCACCAAAACAAAGTCTTCGGGACGAGCCATTTCGACCACCGTTTTCACAACTTCTTCTAAGTCATGCTTAACGTGTGATTTTTTGCCTAAAGGACTCAGTGCTGCCTCTACGTCCCACCCCAAAGAAGGTGCCGCATAGCAAACCACTTCATCGGCTCCCTTCAAACTGTCTGCAAGGCGATCCTTCATCGTTCCCATTTTCATCGTATTACTGCGAGGCTCAATCACAGCAATGATGCGTTTATCCGAACCAATTTGGCCTCTTAAGGCAGCCAATGTTTCGACAATAGCGGTCGGATGATGTGCAAAGTCATCAATCACCGTCACGCCACGCTCACACCCCTTAACTTCCATGCGACGCTTAACACCAGAAAAGGCCCTTAAAGCCTCGAGCGAAAACTTAGGATCAACACCGACGTGCGTTGCGGCGACCATTGCAGCCAAGGCATTCAGTTGGTTATGATGGCCTGCCAAAGTCATATGAAGAGTGCCTATACACTGATCTTTGAAATAAACACAATCCTTTTGAAGGTGCCAGCCGTCTACACTGTTAAAGTAAGCCAAATCACTATAAAGACCTCTGTCTAAAACACGATGCAAAGCTTCACAATCGTCATTAACAACCACCAAAGCGTTATGTGACATTGTTCGCACTAAATGATGAAACTGCGTTTCAATGGCTCCCAAATTCGGAAAAATGTCAGCATGGTCATACTCAAGATTGTTGAGGATGGCTGTTTTGGGTCGATAGTGTACAAACTTCGATCGTTTATCAAAAAAGCACGTGTCGTATTCATCGGCTTCAATAACAAAATAACGCGAATCGGTCAATCGAGCGGAATGATCAAAGTTTGAGGGAACTCCACCAATTAAAAAACTGGGGTTTAATCCAGCGTACTCCAAAATCCAAGTCAAAAGCGAAGACGTTGTGGTCTTACCGTGAGTACCCGCTACCGCCAAAACATGTCGACCACACAAAACATGTTCACCTAACCATTGGGGACCGGATGTATAAGGAAGACCCTCATCTAAAATGGCTTCTAATAAAGGATTGCCACGAGAGATGGCATTCCCGATGACAAACATATCGGGCTTTAAGGCCAACTGATCAACGTCATAGCCTTCGATTAATTCAATTCCGGCATTGGTGAGTTGATCGCTCATCGGCGGATACACGTTCGCATCACATCCGGTAACGCGATGACCAGCTGCTCGAGCCAGTTGTGCAACACCCCCCATGAAGGTGCCACAAATTCCCAAAATATGAATGTGCATGACGCAATCTCTTTGCAAGACCATAAAGAAATAAATTTTAACTGATAGGTGTACTCTTTTTTCGATGCTTCGTACAATTTCTCCTTGTTTTTCTTACAAAAACAGGGCGACCGCATGAACAACTCACTCCAAAGTCATTTTTAAGCACTTAAGAGCC
>USIM01000086.1 GCA_900554675.1 uncultured Sutterella sp. | reverse complement strand
CATTGAAGATGTTGACGCACTGGCCAAAGCCAAACCGGTCAAGGACACAAAAAAGAAAACCGTTGTCGCTAAAAAAGCCCCCGTCCAAGCAACTTCTGAAAAAGTTGAGGTAAAGGCACAAAAGCCCCAAAAATCAGTCGCTACAAAAAAGCCAGTCGCTTCCAAAAAAGCCGTTAAAACAAATCCTCTTCCCGCACCGCTTTTGGCGGATAAGCCCAAGGTTAAACCTGCCAGCCTGCGTGAACGCTATAAGGGTAAGAAACTCTTCGTTTTGGATACAAACGTCTTGATGCACGACCCCTTATCGCTTTTCCAATTTGAAGAGCACGATGTCTTCTTGCCGATGATTACACTTGAAGAATTGGACGGTCACAAAAAGGGCTTAAGTGATGTGGCGCGTAACGCTCGCCAAGTTTCTCGCTACCTTGATCAATTGCTTGCCCACACCAATGGCAAAATCGTCGATGGTATTGAACTCAATGCCTTGGGTCATATCGAAGCAAGCGGCAAACTCTTTTTCCAAACGCAACCCTTAAACGGTCAATTGCCCGATGCTCTTCCGCAAGGCAAGGCTGACAATCAAATCTTAGGGGTTGTGAAGGCATTGGTAGATATTGTCACTGACCGCCACGTCATCTTGGTATCCAAAGACATCAATATGCGCATCAAGGCGGTGGCCATGGGGTTGGATGCCGAGGATTACTTCAGTGACCGTACGCTCGACGATACGGAAATGCTTTATTCCGGCCGCATGGAGTTGCCCGAAAACTTTTGGGAGACGCACGGCAAGAAGATGCAAAGTTGGAAAGAAGACGGTCAAACTTGGTACAAGATTTCCGGTCCTTTGGTCCGAGAAATGTTTGTGAACCTCTTCGTTTACTTGCCCGATGACAGCTTCTTGGCTCAAGTGAAAAAAGTTGAAGGCAGTACCGCAACGCTTGTCGTTGCTCGTGACTACAAGCAACAAAAGTACGCCGTTTGGGGCATTACGGCTCGTAACCGTGAACAATCCATTGCGCTTAATTTGCTCATGAATCCCGAGATCGATTTCGTGACGCTTTTAGGCCAAGCCGGCACCGGTAAGACCTTGATCACGTTGGCTGCCGCATTGGCTCAAACGCTTGATATGCGACGCTTTTCTGAAATTATCTTTACCCGCGCAACGGTCAGCGTCGGTGAAGAAATCGGTTTCTTGCCGGGCACCGAAGAAGAAAAAATGTTGCCTTGGATGGGAGCCTTGGAAGATAACCTGGAAGTTCTCAATAAGCTTGAAAGCGGTAACGAATGGAGCAGAAACGCGGCTAACGATTTAATCCGTAGTCGCATTAAGGTAAAGAGCATGAGTTTCATGCGCGGTCGCACGTTCTTAAATAAGCTTGTCATTATCGATGAAGCGCAAAACTTGTCGCCGAAGCAAATGAAGACCTTGATCACTCGTGCGGGTCCGGGGAGCAAAATTGTCTGCTTGGGTAACATCGCCCAAATCGATACGCCTTACCTCACTGAAGGCTCTTCGGGTTTGACGTATGTGGTGGATCGCTTTAAGGGTTGGGAGCACTCTGGTCACATTACCCTTCAACGTGGGGAACGTAGCCGATTGGCGGATTTCGCGAGTGAGTCGTTGTAGTTCAAACGTGGGAAAGCTCCCAAATGGAGCTCTCCCACGTTGAAACAAACACTATTGTAGAGGTTCGTCGATAAATACTGGAACAGTTTTTTCAACATCTTTCATTGTTCTGTATGTAAAGCGATCAATCATTTTTGGTTTTTCCATAAAAACAATTTTTTCATCGTACATTTCCGGATCTACACTATTGGGAATAAATACAACCATCCCTAAACAACGTGTACCTAAGCTCTCGTCACAACGCATGGCTAAAGCCCCATTGTTTAAAACTTGAAATACTTTAAAATGGCGAGAGCCGTCAATCGCAAGTATGTCTTCTGTCGTGCAGCCAGCAAGAATAGAAACCATACCTAACAAAAGAATATGTAATTTCATAGCTTACCTTCTCCTTTACTTGAGTCTAGCTAACATTCTAACCTAGCGCACAATCCAACGTCATCATCAACAAGAACCCAAGCATCACGCTCATCGTACCCACATTGGAGTGCTCACCTAAATGGGCTTCAGGAATGAGTTCTTCAACCACCACATACATCATGGCGCCGGCACTAAAAGCTAAAAGCCACGGCATAAATGGCGTAATCCAAGAGGCCATCAACACAACTGCACAGCCGAAAATCGGCTCAACTAAACCCGATAATGCACCCAACGAAAAGGCTTTGCGAGGTGAATACCCTTCTTGCAAAAGAGGCAATGAAACCGCCGCACCTTCCGGTACGTTTTGAATCCCCATCCCCAAAGCCAAAGCAAAAGCAGCAGACAGCGCAACCGGATCCCCCGTTTGACCGGCAATAACAAAGAGCAAACCTACGCTCATCCCTTCTGGGATGTTGTGCAATGTAATGGCAAAAAATAAAAGGGAAGATCGCGACAGTTGACTCTTGGGACCTTCCGGATCTTTTGAACCCGGGTGCATGTGGGGAAGCAACTCATCCAACGCCCAAAGAAAAAGGCCACCCAAGGCAAAGCCACCGGCAGCGGGTAACCAACTTGGCGTTCCTGCAGCTTCTGCTGCATCCATGGCGGGAATCAACAAACTCCAAACGCTTGCTGCAATCATGATCCCTGCCGCAAAACCTAACGCCATGCGGTGAACATTGGGCGAAACCTTGTGGCGAAATAAAAAGACGCTGGCAGCACCAACCATCGTCATCATGGCCGTAAACCCCGTACCGGTGGCCACCCAGCCCAGCATTTCTAAATAATCCATACTCTGTTCCTTTCTGTATTTTTATATTCTTGCAAGTTCCTCCTTTTTGCGCAATTAAGAATCTCAAGGGAAGCAATCGAGAAAAACTTAAAGATCATTTTCAGATATGTCCAAGTGTAGATTTATCAACAAATTCAGAATGGAAATATTTTTGATTATTTATAACAATTCGCTCAACATTCGATATAATAATGGAATGATTTTTGCTTTAAGAAGATAGACGTTATGCTTCACACGGTATACAGCAATTCGTACGAAATCCTTCGCACCTATCTCATGCATTCCATTGGTGCAAAAACCACTCAATCCACGCTCGAACCCATTCGCATCATTTCCGGTTCTCGCTTAATCAATAACGAACTCATGCTCTCCATTGCTAAAGAGCAAGGGATTTGTGCAGGGATTGACTTTTGGACAATGAACAACTGGTTTCGCAATTACTTAGGCTTTGGGTTAAGTGAAGGGGGCCAATCTCAGAAATTCATTTGGTTACTTTGGACGCTTTTAGACGATGACTTCATCCAAACCCATCCGCGTTTAAAGAAATATTTTGAGCAGCGCGAAAAGATCATGGATCGTGACCTTTTGCGTTATGACTTTGCCAAAGACATTTCAACCGTTTTTGAAAAGTACATCAACTATCGTTTTGACTGGGTATACGAATGGGCCTTTCCTAAAAAAGCGTCCAAGACCGTTGATACGCTAAAAAACTACTACCAAAAGCAAAACAAGAAAGAACGCCAACATCTTGAAAATTCTGCCGACTTTGGGTGGCAACGTGCTCTTTGGGAAAAGCTTGGCCAAGCCAATCAGTGGACGGGCCAACATACGCTGGACATGTTCGCCGATTGGGAAAATTTAAAGCGTAAAACACAGTCTGAACCCGAAGAAATTCACTTCTTCGTTCCGACAAACGTCTCGCCTTTGATGTTGCCCATCATCAAACTTTTAAGTGAAGATCCCGACCGTCACGTCTATGCGTATCTTCTGAACCCCTGCCAAAACTATTGGTTCGGATCGTATGACAAGTCGCAAAGTAAGGTGTCTGACTATCTTCGCAAAAATGCGGCCTCTACGCGAGCCATGATTAATCGCTTCAATCAGTTTGCCACCGAAGAAGAGGTCACAGATCAGTTGCATCAATTGTCCGCGGTGAATTCGCTTGCCAATATCAGTCTTCAGCAACTCAAGCTCACAACGGAAAGTGAGATTGAACGAGTGGACTTGGCGCCCGATGACGGTGCGCTTTTGCATGACTTTCAACGCGCAATTTTGCTCGATAGCAAAGAAGAATTGCCCATTGAAGTAAACGCAAATGACCGTTCGATCCGCTTTATTAAGTCCCCGACTCAAGCGCGAGAAGTTGAAAATTTAGTCAACGTGATTCATTCACTTTTTAACGATCCGACGTTGCCCGGCTTAAAAGCCGATGACATTCTCGTGGTGACGCCCGATATTGAAGAGGCCGCTCCCGTTATTGAAGCAACCTTCTCGACACTACCCGAATCACAACGCATCTCTTATAAGATCGTGGGGCGCAATGCCATTGATGAAAACATGACGGGCCGCGCCTTGATTGAGTTGGGACGGTTATTCATGACACCGATGAACGTCAATCAGCTGGAATCTTGGTTGGAGTTGCCCTTCGTCACCCAAAGCCTTGATTTGTCTTTGGAAGACTTAAACATTATCCGTGACTGGTTGGTCACGGCGGGATTCCGACAAGGCATTGATGCCGAGCACTTAAAAAATACGCGTCATATCGAATTAACGACCGCAAAAAATGAACCGCACGAAGCGCTTGACGGGACGTTGGATCGTGCGTTGGAGCGTTTAAGTTGGGGGTTCGTTTTAGAT
>USIM01000085.1 GCA_900554675.1 uncultured Sutterella sp. | reverse complement strand
GCACTCTTCCTTAGTAGTGGATGACTTTGACTGTCTCAATTAGGCTTGAGCAGCTTCAGCTCCTTCAGCGGCGGCTTGTTGAGCCAAACGTTGTTGGAAAAGTGCTTCAAAGTTCATTTCCGGCAAATGCACCGGAGCCATCGAAGTACGGCTCACCAAGTCAGCGACATTGGCGCGCAAGTACGGGAACACAATGCTCGGGCAAACCACGTTGGCAATGTGCATTTCTTGCTCATCCGTGAAACCATGGATTTGGAAAATACCGGCTTGCTTGACTTCAGCCAACATCAAAACCGTTTCTTCTTCCTTAATCGTTACGGTAGCGCGAACGCAGACTTCGCGATGCGTATCACTCAAACGCTTACCCGTTACTTCGAATTGCATATCCACCATGGGTTGAGCTTGCATGGGCTTCACAAAAACCTCAGGAGCGTGCGGCATCTCAACCGAGGCGTCCTTCATGTAGCAACGTTCAAGTTGGAAAGCCGGAGCAGCTTCTTGAGTATTTTCAGCTGCTTGATCTTGCGTTTCAGTCTTCATATCTTCATCAGCCATGATGATCAATCCTTATTGATTAGAATGCAAAAATTAATTAACGAGTAAAGGGCAACTTAGCGTCAACCCAGCCCTTGATGCCTTCGGCCAAAATGAAGACATCCTTGTAGCCTTGGTTGCGAAGCAAGGTAGCGGCCTTAACGCTAAACGTAGAGACGGTATCAACCACCAAAACCGGACGATCCTTAGGCACTTCGGTCATGCGCTTTTCGAAGTCTTCAAAAGGAATGTTATGAGAGCCAGCGATGGAACCACGCTTAAAATCCTTCGGCGTACGAACGTCAACAATAAAAGCATTCTTCTTATTGATGTATTCGATCGCTTGATCATTGTCCAAAGAAGGACCTTGGGTCTTTTTAGCAACGGCAGGCCAAATCAACATACCGCCAGAAGCCAAAACGATAAAAACCAACAAAATATTGTCAATCAAAAATTCAAACACGATAATCTCGCAAATAAAGCTTAAAAATTAAGGCAAACAGCATTGCTAATCATTATTAATAGCAATTTTTGCCAGTGCCTTGGGATAGTACAACAAATTTCAACATTTTTGTTTGTCAAAAAAGAATGGTCATCCTATTTTTCTTCTAAAATTAAAGGATAAGATTTTTTTCTTTCATCTTTTTTTGAGATCTTTGCTATGTATAAGCTCGTACTCATGCGTCACGGCGAAAGCCAATGGAATCTTGAAAACCGCTTTACCGGTTGGACCGATGTTGATTTAACGGAAAAAGGCCGCGAAGAAGCCCGTAAGGCCGGTGAACTCTTAAAGGCCGAAGGTTATGAATTTGACCTCGCCTATACCAGTGTCTTGCGCCGTGCCATCCGCACGCTTTGGATCGCCATGGATGCCATGGATTGCATGTATATGCCTGTCAAAAACAGCTGGCGCTTAAATGAACGCCACTACGGTGCATTGCAAGGGCTCAACAAAGCCGAAACGGCTGCCAAATATGGTGACGAACAAGTCCTCATTTGGCGTCGTGCCTACGCAATCGCTCCGAACCCCTTAAGTCCTGATGACGAACGTTGGGCCGGTCGCGACCGTCGCTATGCCGACCTCAAACCTGAAGAAGTGCCTGCAACGGAATGCTTGAAGGATACCGTGGCTCGCGTCATTCCCTACTGGAAGGATGAAATTGAACCCACGATTCGCTCCGGCAAGCGTGTGTTGATTGCCGCTCACGGTAACTCATTGCGTGCATTAATCAAATACATCGACAACATGAGCGATGAAGAAATTGTTCATTTGAACATTCCCACCGCTCGTCCGATTGTCTATGAATTTGACGATGACATGAAGCCGATCCGTCACTACTACCTCGGCAACCAAGCCGAAATTGAAGCAGCAATGGCTGCCGTTGCTGCTCAAGGTAAAGCCAAGAAGTGATCCATCGTTTTCAACGATCCCTCTCTCTAAGCAAGGCGCTCATTATCGCAAGCGCCTTGCTTGGTTTTTCATTGCTTCGAATCCCGTTGATTCCTGGCTCTGAGGCTTTTGCGGCCCCAACGCAACAAACAAAAGCGAAAACCAGCACTAAAAAAGCAACGACTCAGAAAAAGGCGACTCAAAAGGCATCCACTTCAAAAAAACAAGATGAAGTGAGTGTTAAACGTCGCAATGAGCTGCAAAACCAACAAAAGTCATTGCAAGATCAGTTGGGATCTTTGAAAAAAGAACTCTCTAAGGCTGAAGCCAGCCGCACAGAAGCGGCAGATGCATTGGCGGCTAGTGAACAGGCGATCTCCAAAGCCAATCGTCGCCTTCGTGACCTTGGTAACGAACGCACGGCGGTTGAAAATCGCCTCAAAGAATTGCGTGAGCAAGAATTGGCCGTGACCGGTCAATTAACCACGGCAGAAAGACAAAATCGTTTGATTGCCCGTGCTCAATACCTCAATACGCGACGCCAATCTTGGCAAACATTGATTGCGGGAACAAACCCCCATCAGGTGGCTCGCGATGCCGCCTCATTACAATATTTTGCTCGTGCTCAAGAGCAGATGGTCACACAACTGTCTGACCAGCAGGCCTCTATTCATACCGTTTCTGAAGAAACGTTTAGCAAACGAAAAGAGCTAGCCTCCATTGAAGAGCGCGAAAAAAACGATCGAATTCAATTAATGAAAGAGCAAACCGCTCGGAAAACCGCACTTGAACAACTTAAAAAGCAAATCTCCGAGCAACGCGCTTCCATTGACAAATTAGAACGAGACCAGCAACGTTTAGGTCAGTTGGTCTCTAACATCGACAAAATCCTTGCACAACGAAAGGCTGAAGCCGATCGTCGCGCAAGAGAAGCAAGTAAAAAAGCCGCTAGTGGCCGTCCCAGCGTGGGTGGCGACCGTCCGACAGGCGCCTTCTCCAAACAGCGTGGCAAACTCTTAATGCCAGCATTGGGCAAAATTGTTGGTCGTTATGGTCAAGCTCGAGCCAACGTTTCCGGTAAGAGCACCACATGGAAGGGCTTAATGATTTCCGCTCGCTCAGGCAGTGATGTATTGGCCTGCGCCAACGGTCAAGTGGTCTTCTCCGACTGGTTAAGAGGCTTTGGCAACTTAATCATTGTCGACCACGGTGACGGCTATCTTTCCATTTATGCCAACAACGAATCGCTTTATAAGAGCGTCGGCGACAAAGTCTCCCGAGGCGAAACCATTGCCTCTGTGGGTAACACGGGCGGTGAAGAAAAACCCGGACTTTACTTTGAACTTCGTCGCAATGGCCAACCCTTTAATCCCCTCCCTTGGATTGGCAAGGAATAGTTAAAAATGTTGTTATCCAAACCCAATTTTGCTTTAAAGAAAGTCTTTTTGACTTTAACTTGTGCCGTGGGCTTGCTGCAGCCCTTAAGTGCATTTAGTGAGGAAACGCAGGCAAAGTCTGCGCTGCCTTTGCAAGAAATCCGCCAATTCACGGATGTCTATAGTGCCATTCAAGCGTTTTACGTTGATGAAAAACAAACCGAAGATCGACTCTTGCTTGAAAATGCCTTAGCAGGGATGCTCGCCGGTCTCGATCCTCACTCTGCTTACTTGGATAAAGAAGCCTTTTCCGACTTAAAGGAAGGCACAGAAGGTGAATTCGGCGGTTTAGGTTTAGAAGTCACGATGGATGCCTCAGGCGTCTTGGTGATTGCTCCAATTGACGATACGCCAGCTGCACGCGCAGGGATTTTGGCTGGTGACATCATTGTCAAAATTGATGACCAAGCCACACGCGAACTCTCGCTTAATGAAAACGTTAAGCGTATGCGTGGCAAACCCAAATCCAAAATCAAACTCACGATTGCCCGCAAGGGCGTGGATAAAGCCATTGAAATTCATTTGACTCGAGACCTCATCAAGGTTCAATCCGTCAAGATGAAAGATTTGTCCAATGGCATTGCTTACATCCGTATTTCGCAATTCCAAGAGCATACAGCAAATGATTTAGCAAAGTACCTTATTGACTTCAATAAGAAAACCCCCATTAAGGGCATTGTTCTTGACTTACGTAATGACCCCGGTGGCTTATTAAATGCAGCCGTGGGTGTTGTTGCGGCATTTATCGGAAAAGATGAAGTGGTTGTGAGTACCAAGGGGCGCACCGATGACGCAAGCCGCAGCTTTAAAACAACGCAATTGGATTATCTCAACTATGGTCAAGATAAGAAGTCTGACCTTGTTGCCAAACTGCCTGCCGTTGTGAAGACTGCCCCTGTCGTTGTTTTGATTAATGCGGCGAGCGCCAGTGCCAGCGAAATCGTTTCTGGCGCTCTCCAAGACCATAAGCGCGCCAAAATCATGGGCCAACGCTCTTTCGGTAAGGGCAGTGTGCAAACGGTTTTACCGTTGCGTCCTCTCAATGGAGGCGAAGCAACGACGGGGATTAAGTTAACGACGTCTCGCTACTACACGCCCAGTGGTCGCTCTATTCAAGCCACGGGGATTACACCGGATATTGAATTAGCCGATACGGCTGAAGGCAATTACGCAAGCTTTAATATTCGCGAGGCCGACCTTGCTCACCATCTCAAGAGCGATGAAGAGAAAAAGGCAGAAGAGTCGCGTCGCTTAGAAGAAGCTAAGCTTGAAAAAGAACGTGAAATGAAGGTGCAACCTAAGAAGCGTTATTTCTTTGGCGACAAGGACGACTT
>USIM01000084.1 GCA_900554675.1 uncultured Sutterella sp. | reverse complement strand
AAGCCATGTCAACTTCACTCACAAAGTCAGAGTGAGCCTTTTTGTGAATCTCGATCGAAGAGAGATTGTCTTCGGCGCGAGAAATGATAGTGCAAGCAGCTTGAGCGGCTTTAACAGCGATGTTAAGCATCGGAGAACTCATGTTCTGACCATCCTTTAAAGAAAAATTAGGTATCTTGTTCTAAAATCTATAACCCGTTAATTTTAATGATTTTGATGGCTTTTTGAGCCTGAAATTGAAAAATGTCTACTTCCCCTTTAGCGCAACATGTTCGTTTCATTTTGGTTGAACCAGCCCACCCCGGCAATATCGGTTCCGCAGCTCGCGCCATCAAGACGATGGGCTTTCGCGATTTGCGTGTTGTGAAGCCCTGGGTCGACTCCTATCGAACAGATCCGGAAGCAGTGGCTTATGCAACGAGTTCCATCGACGTTTTAGAAGCCAGTCGCAGTCACGACAGTTTGCTTGAAGCGTTAGAAGGTGTGCAATTTGCTTGGGCCATGTCGGGTTACGATCGCGAGTTCGGTGCAGTCATTGAACCGGTGCGCCTTGTCTCTCAAAAGGCTCATGACTTTTTAGCTCAAAACCAAGGTGAAATTGCGTTTGTCTTTGGCTGCGAAAGAACCGGGTTAAGTAACGAAGATGTGGCTCTTTGCCAAGGCTGCGCAGCGATTCCGGCTGATCCTGAAAGTTCCAGCTTAAATCTCTCGCAAGCCGTGCAAATTATGGCTTACGAACTTCATATGGCACTGATGGATTCAAAAGTGACGCATGACGGTCTCTATGATTGGCAAAATCGCTTTGAAGGGGAGAAGTTGGCCGATACGGTGGCCACTGAAGGTTTCTTAAAACACTTTGAGGAAGCGATGATCCATGTGGGTGTTCTAAATCCCGAAGAACCCAAGCTGTTTATGCCACGTGTAAGACGATTATTTTCCAGAACGCAATTAACGCAACCGGAAATTGATTTGTTGCGAGGGATTTGCTCTCAAATTATTCGCCCGAAAAACGATCGTGCGGGCAGTAAGTGCAAACAAAAAGCAAAACCATAATTATTGAAAAACAAAAAAATCGCTCGAAGCTTTGGCAACGAGCGATTTTTCCTAATTGCGTCGCGAACGTGCTTGACGAATTCTTTCTTCGTCTTCTTGAATCTTTTTGAGTTGTTCCTCTGTTCGGCCTAATAAGCTGTCAATCGTTCGTTGGTATGCTCTTACAAAAAGTTCTGCGTAAGTTCGACGATCTCCATGCTCGTAATAACCGATAACTGCGCGAAGATAGTTCTCAATTTCGCTTTCTTCAATAAAAATCGGAACCAATTGATGATGTACCATAACGGCAGTTTGCATTAAGCGCGACGTACGCTTGTTGCCGTCACTGAAGTATTGAAGGTATGCAAGGTTGCAATGTACGTAGACAGCTTGCTCAAAAGGATCGGTAATCGAACGAGCTGTTTCCATCAAAAACTTTAATTCAGAATTAAGCTGAACGGGCGACTCTAAAGGTTCGTAGTGACTTCCACCAATTCTGACTTTATCTTGTCTGACAGCTCCTTGGAAACGTTTTTGGAGTTGGTGCTCCGTGGTCATCGCATGAAGGTCTTTGACGAAGTCTTCTGTAAGAACATCGATTTCTTGAGAATTACTCATAACATGCAAAAACGCACGATTTAAATCACAAACCATGAGAGCATCAGACAACGGTTTCCCACCTTCTGTCCAGCCGTATTTGAGTAACGAAGATACACCTACCTTTGAGTAGGTATTCCCTTCAATTTTGCTTGAAACATAGGCATAGTCAACAGAGCGATCTTCAAACACTCTGGGATTCTCTAAGAGTTCTTGTAAGGGATACTCTTTTGAGAGTTTAAGAAGTTTTCCTCGTTCAGCATCCGTAAAGAAGGGAGTCGGATCTAAGCGAGTAGGATCGTATTTTGTCATTGCCATTCTCTTTTGATTAACGATTGGATTTTAACAGACCCAACGAAAAAACCCGGTCACACAATGGACGAGGTTTTTCCTGATTATGTGAGATATGACTTACTTAGCAGTCAGTTTGATCACACTGTGGTAAACCACCAATGCGGCCAAGGCGATCAAGGCAAAAGCGATGATGAGTTGCAAGCCGCCGACCATGAAGACGAACGTGCCGTTGGCGATCGTGCCAAAGATACGGAAGATCGTCATGCAGATAGCCGTCATCGTCACGAGAAGCATGAAGCCCATCGGGATGTAAAGCATCCAGCCCTTGCGACCCGTTGCCTTCATAAAGACAGCCACTGCGGTCAAGACGAGGGCAGCCAACAATTGGTTAGCAGAACCGAAGAGCGGCCAAACGCTCATGTAACCGGCCAAGCAAAGCATGAAGCCCAAGACCAAAGTTAACGTCGTTGCAAAGACCGTGTTCGTGAAGAGCTTTTGCACAGCCGTCTTTTCTTGATTGGCAGGCGGCGTGAAGAGTTCTTGCAAGGACATACGGCCGATACGAGCCACAGCATCAACACTTGTCAAAGCCAAGGCGCTCACGCACATCGTCATCACACAGGCTGCGATATGGGTGGGCATGCCGAAGATTTCCGTCATGAAGCCGGCAATGGAGCTCGAGAACAATTGGAAGGGCGTTCCGCTCGGCAATGCACCGTTAGAGGCAGCAGCACAAACAACGATCAAGGAGACGACACCCAAAACAGCTTCAACGGCCATGGAACCGTAACCCACAAGACGCATGTCTTGTTCATTGGCGACCATCTTAGAAGACGTGCTCGAAGACACCAAGCTGTGGAAGCCGGAAACAGCACCGCAAGCAATCGTCACAAAGAGCATCGGGAAGAGGTCAAGGCCCTTGACTTCAAAACCAACGAAAGCCGGAAGATTGACGTCAGGATTCTTAACAAAGACACCGATCACACCACCCAAGATCATGCCGATGAGAAGGAACATGCTCAAGTAGTCACGGGGTTGCTTCAAAAGCCACATCGGAACAACAGCGGCTGCGAAAAGGTAGGCAAAAACGATGTAACGCCACGTTTCGCTGTCAGCATAGATCGGGAATTCAATACCCAACCAGACCATCACGACCATCAAAACGATACCAACGCCCAATTGTTCGCCACTGCTGGGCTTACGATACTTCAAGTAAAGACCGAACATGATGGCGCCAACCATGTAGATCATGGAGATGGAGGCGGCAGCAGCGTTCGGAACAATTTGTTCGCCCGTTGCCGTGAAGCCATTAAAGGTATTGGCCACGATGTCGCAGAAAGCAGCGATCACAAGGATCGTGAAGAGCCAGCAAAAGAGCAAGAACAATTGACGACCGGTACGACCGATGTGTTCTTCGATGATGGCACCCATGGACTTGCCGCCGCTCTTCACCGAAGCGTAAAGGGCAGAGAAGTCTTGAACGCAACCAAAGAAGATGGAGCCGATCAACATCCAAAGCAAGGCCGGAAGCCAACCGAACATAGCGGCGATAATCGGACCCGTGACGGGGCCGGCACCGGTGATGGAGGTAAATTGGTGAGCAAACACACTCCAGCGATTGGCCGGCGTGTAGTCCTGACCGTCGTTGAGTACTTGGGCAGGGGTTTTTGCATTGGGGTCGATACCCCACGTCTTTTCAAGCCATCGCGCATAAACGCGGTAGCCTAAAAACAGAACAACAATGGCAAACGCCAGGATTGTCAGTCCATTCATAATGACACCTTTGATATGTACGAAAATTTTTAAATGGGTAAAAGATTTTTAGGTGTCGGAAAGATCCAAAAATGGATTTGAGAAATGGATCTTTCCGTACCGAAAGTTTTGCAAGTGGCCGGCTTTTAACCGGTATCAAATGCTGGCTTTGATCAATTCGCCCAAGCGCTTAACGCCTTCACGAATCGTTTCAGGGCCGACCGTCACGAACGACAATCGGAAGTGGTTGTATTGAGGAGCATTGGCGTAGAAGGGTTCGCTCGGTACATAAGCAACTTTTTGTTCGAGCGCCTTCGGTAAAAGCGTCGTGGTATTGATTTGCTTGGGTACCGTTACCCAGATAAACATGCCGCCAATCGGGCGCGTCCATGTAACGCCTTCAGGCATAAATTCTTCAAGCGCTGCCAACATGGTGTCAGCATGCATTTTGTAGCGTTGACGAATGGCCGGAAGGTGAGTATCCAAAATGTTTTCAGAGAAAACCTGAGCAGACACCAACTGTGTAAATGTACAAGTGTGCAAATCCATAGCACCCTTGATTTGGACAATCTTTTCAATCACTTCTTTAGGAGCGATGACATAGCCTAAACGGAAGCCCGGGGTCAAGATCTTAGAAAGCGTTCCCAAACGGATCGTACGTTCAGGCGCAAAGGCACGAAGTGACATCGGCGGCTCTTCCGTGTACCAGATTTCGCCGTACGGATCGTCTTCGACCAACCACATATCGTATTCACGGGCCTTTTGAGCCAAGAGTTCACGACGTTCGGTTGAGATCGTCAAACCCGTCGGATTAGCACAGGTGGGGATGAGGTAAGCAAATTTAGCCCCTCGGCACTCTTCACCGAAAGCGGCCGGATTTAAGCCGTTTTCATCACAGTCGAGTTCAACGTAAGTGGGTTGGCAAAGATCAAAGGCTTGCAATGCGCCCATATAAGTTGGGCTTTCAACCAAGATTTTGTCGCCGGGATTGATGACTGTTCCGTTTTTTATCAAAAGTACCATCCTTGACTGTCTTCCTT
>USIM01000083.1 GCA_900554675.1 uncultured Sutterella sp. | reverse complement strand
AACCCCGTTTAAATTTTAGAAATTAACCCTTTACAAACGGGAGTGATCCATAGATAACCTCGGGGGTTTGCCGCCGACTTCCTTCGTCCTGCACCTCGCAGTGCACGACTTGTCTTAAGCTAGGTCTTGGCCCTATCAGCCCGACCACGGGACTTGCACCCGCTAGAACAACGCACATGTCGTGCGCACGAAAAGAGGCCAAACATAATGATGCTTGACCTCTTTTCAGAGTATTTTGGTTTGCTATCCAAGAATTACTTGGCGAGCTTTTCCTTAATACGAGCAGCCTTACCGGAGCGATTGCGCAAGTAGTAGAGCTTGGCACAGCGAACATCACCGTGGCGCTTCACTTCGATGCTGGCGATCGTCGGAGCGTAGAGTTGGAAAGTACGTTCAACACCTTCACCGCTGGAAATCTTACGAACGATGAAAGAGGAGTTCAAACCACGGTTACGACGAGCGATAACGACGCCTTCGTAAGCTTGGACGCGCTTGCGGGAACCTTCAACAACGTTGACGTTCACAACAACCGTGTCGCCCGGGGCGAATTCAGGATAGGTCTTGCCAGCGGTAACGCGGGCGAGTTCTTCTTGTTCCAACTTTTGGATAAGATTCATTTTTATCTCCAAAACCATCATCATGCAGTCTGCGATCGAAAACTTCGCGCATAGTCACTGCCGATAGGATGGACTTTTTATTAAACAAAATTTTTCCGCTTATGCAGAAAGACGCCGATTATACAAGATTTTTCAAGAAAATGCCCAATCTTTTCAAAGACTCGGCAAATATTTTAAGCACTTCAGGCAAGTAAGAAATCAAACAAAAAGGATCGATTTATTTTGAGAGTTGATAGCGACGATACCAATTTTTCATCGTGCCGATCGGAATACGGGTTTGTTCAAGAATGGCTGTCCAAGAATTGCCTTCTTCGCGCAATCGAATGACTCGATCAATTTCTTCTTGAGGATAGCGACGCGTTTTATTCTCAGAACTCAGTAGCGTATCAAAGGCACCGACTTTGAACCGCCTGAACCAATCCCGAACCGTGGATACATTCAGTCCGAGTTGTTTTGCAGCACTCTTATAACCTTTCCCCTCAAGGTAAAGGTTATATGCGCGGCGACGCATTTCAAAATTGGGTTCCATAAGATTTCTTGCTTTCTTTCAAAAATTTCAAGCGTTTAGTAACGTCCGTTTTTATTCTAGTACCATCGATTCCCAATGTCTCTCAAAATTCATTATTCGTTACAAGAACCTAGGGAAAACAAGTATCAATCTAGTGAGAATGTCTTACTTATTTTGAGCGGTTAACCACTTCAAATCCGAAGCAGTAAGCTTGCCGTCTTGACGAGCTTTTTCCATCAAATCCGGTCGTGTGGCTTGCGTCAATGCCAAGCTTTGTTCACGCGTCCACTTTTGGATATTGGCGTGATGCCCGCTTAAAAGAACGTCAGGCACCGACATATCGCGCCACACTTCGGGTCGCGTGTAGTGCGGGGCATCCAAAAGCCCCGTTGAAAACGATTCATCCAACGTTGAGAGCTCTTTAATAGCCCCCGGAATTTGACGCACCACGGCGTCAATTAATGTCATCGCGGGCAACTCACCGCCTGAGAGCACAAAGTCACCGATGCTCACCACTTCATCGACGTAAGTATCTAAAAAGCGTTGGTCAATACCTTCGTAACGGCCACACACCAAAATAAGGTCTTCCCCGCTTTGAACCCAAGCACGAACCTTTTCATCGGTTAACTTTTCACCGTTGGGTGCAAAACTTACCACACGCCCGTGGTTTCCAGAAGCACGGATACGATCAACCGTACGAGCCAAGGGTTCGGCCATCATCACCATGCCGGGGCCACCCCCAAAAGGACGATCATCAATCGTGCGGTGATTGTCCGTCGTCTCTTCGCGAGGATTCCACGTATTTAAAGACCAAAGCCCGCGCTTTTGAGCGCGAGCCGTAATCCCATTATCCGTAATAGCGGAAAACATCTCCGCAAACAAAGTAATGACATCAAAACGCATGGCTTTTTTCCTTAGCGTTCATCAAGCCAGGCTTGAAGAATAGCCTCTAAAATCGCTTCATTGCTCTTTTCAGGATCGTCATCAAAATCGTCCAAGGCCATCACCAAGGCATGAAGTTCGGTAAAGCGAAGCTTTAAGGGATCCACGTCAGGGTGCTCATCGTAGAGGTTTTCTGCAATTTCACGAGCGTCCGTCCAGCGCATAACTTAGTGTTCCTTGGCGTGGTTGCGGGAGTACTTCGGTAATTCAACCGTAATGTCTTCTTCACCCATGACCGTTTGACAAGACAAGCGACTCGTAGCCGTCACCCCCCAAGCATGATCGAGCATATCCAACTCTTCATCTTCGGGTTCATTTAAAGAATCAAACCCTTCACGGATGATGACATGACACGTTGAGCAAGCGCCGGAGAATTCGCAGGCGTGTTCAATCTTTATACCGTTTGCCAACAACGCACGGGCTAATTTTGCACCGGTACGCACTTCGAAGGTCTTACCTTCCGGGCAGATGGTTTCATGCGGTAAAACCGTCACTTTAGGCATAATTCTTTTCCTTTTTAAATATCATCAATGCTCTTACCCGAGAGGGCTTGGGCAATCGCACGATCCATACGACGTTCGGCAAAACTTTCCGTTTCGGTCGTAAGCTGTTCTTCAATACGTTTAATCTCGTCAAGTTCATGGCGTTCAATAGCGGCCAACAACTGCGTAATCAACGTACGAATCGTATTTTGTTCTTCGTCAGACAACAAATCGGCATCGCTTGCCAAGGCACTCACCGTGCTTTCAATCAAGCGACGAGCTTCTACTTCCTCTTCACGAAGAGCACGCAATCGCATATCTTCCTCAGCCGAGCCCGTGCCCTCTTGAAGCATACGAACAATTTCTTCGTCCGTTAAGCCATAAGAAGGTTTCACCGTGACGCTTGCTTCGACGCCTGTTTGCGTCTCACGCGCCGTCACCGACAAAAGACCATCAGCATCCACCGTAAAGGTCACACGAATACGGGCGGCACCGGCAACGAGTGCCGGTAAGCCCCGTAATTCAAATCGGGCAAGACTGCGACATGCATCAACAATTTCACGTTCGCCTTGAACCACGTGGATGGCCATTGCCGTTTGACCGTCCTTAAAGGTCGTAAATTCCTGCGCCATTGCAACCGGAATCGGTGTATTGCGAGGAATGACCTTTTCAACCAAACCACCCATGGTTTCAAGCCCCAAGGACAACGGTGTCACATCTAGGAGTAACCAGTCATCATCGCCCGTCGTGTTGCCAGCTAACATATTGGCTTGCTTAGCAGCCCCCACGGCCACAACTTCATCGGGATTAATGTTATCCAAGGGGTCAAAGCCCAAATAATCCTTAATCGCCTCACGAATAACCGGCATGCGAGTGGAGCCACCCACTAACACCAGGCCTTGAATCTCATCTCGTTCAAGTTTGGCATCTTTCATCACGGCTTCAAGCGTATCGATGGTCTTTTTCACCAAATGGCACGTAATGGACTTAAAGATTTCTCGCGTGATCGTCAAATCAATGACAGTACCATCGGACAAAGACGTCTTTAATGAAGACGATTCGCTTTGACTCAAACCTTCCTTGGCTTGACGAGCCGCCATTAACAAACGGCGCTTATCATCTGCGGACAAGATGGCATCGATCTTAGCTTCATGTCTTGCCCAACAAAAGAGTCGATGATCAAAGTCATCGCCCCCTAAAGCGGAGTCACCGCCCGTGGCCAAAACTTCAAACACGCCCTTCGTTAAGCGAAGAATCGAAACGTCAAAGGTGCCGCCACCCAAGTCATAGATAACGTAAAGGCCTTCTGCACCTTCATCCAACCCATAGGCCAATGCGGCGGCGGTCGGTTCATTTAAAAGGCGCAAGACATTTAAACCAGCTAAACGCGCAGCGTCTTTGGTGGCTTGGCGTTGTGCGTCATCAAAGTACGCAGGTACCGTAATCACAGCGCCGACCAACTCCCCACCCAACGTTTCTTCAGCGCGAGCAGTCAAAGTCTTTAAGATTTCAGCCGAGACCTCAACCGGGCTTTTTTCCCCCGCACGCGTTTTAATGCGAAGCATGCCGGCGTCATTGGTAAATTGATACGGAAGGTTTCCGTGGTGTTCGATATCGGCTTGTGCACGACCCACAAAACGCTTAACACTCACAATGGTGTTTTGCGCATCATCACTAGCCGCTGCGCGAGCCTCTTCCCCGACCACTACTGTCTCATCGGGCATGTAACGTACAACCGACGGCAATAACTTTTTGCCATCATGATCAGCCAGCACTTCCGTTTGAGCATTTCGAACCGTGGCCACCAAAGAATTCGTGGTGCCCAAATCAATCCCCACCGCTAAACGGTGTTGATGAGGATCGGCCGAGAGACCCGGCTCAGAAATTTGCAATAACGCCATAGTGAAATCTTTCTAATTCAATAACGGTTAGATTTGAGATTTTCAATGAACATCAATTCTCGAGTAAGTTCATACGCTCGCGTCATATCCGACGTTTCGTCAAAAGCTTGAGTCAACGCGGCTAAAAGCGTTTCACGCTCAGCCTTGACTTTGTAGTTAAGTTCGCATCGAAGCGTCTCATTGTCGCTTTCTTGCGCAGCTTCCAGCGCTTCATGCCACATCATCTGACGCATTAAAAATTCAGGTGGCATGGCCTTACGAGCGTTGACATCCAAACCCGCAAGTTTACAGAGATATTGTGCACGTTTTAAGTCATCGGCCAACGTCGCATAGGCTTCATTGACTTGCACTGTCAATTGTTGGGCAAT
>USIM01000082.1 GCA_900554675.1 uncultured Sutterella sp. | reverse complement strand
TTGACTGCGGTGGGAATCTTCACGCCAGGCTTTTAGCGTTGCCAAGAAATTGGTTCCTAAACCAAACCCATTTTCCAAAATCGTGAAAACAGACTTGTTGGCCCAACGGCGAACAATTTCGCCTTGCGCCAAAAAAACGGCACACGCCTGCCCGTACGCCCCGCTTCGCGTGGCGTAAATGTCACCAAAAGTCGGCGCATAGGGCTTACCGTCTTCAAGTGTGACTAAGGCAGGAGCAATCTTTTCCATAGCAAGATGCAAAAGGCGCCATTCCGTTCCCGGTCTGACGCCTTTACTCAGCGATTAACGCGTTAAGGGTTTGAAACGAAGACGGTGCGGTTGAGCAGCTTCTTCGCCCAAGCGTTTGCGCTTATCGGCTTCGTATTCGGTGTAGTTACCATCAAAGAACACCACCTTGGAATCGCCTTCAAAGGCCAAGATGTGCGTTGCGATACGGTCTAAGAACCAACGGTCGTGAGACGTCACCATGGCGCAGCCTGCAAATTCAAGCAAAGCATCTTCCAAAGCACGCAACGTTTCAACGTCAAGGTCGTTAGACGGTTCGTCCAACAACAAGACATTGCCACCCGACAACAAGGTCTTGGCTAAATGCAAACGACCACGTTCACCACCGGAGAGCGTGCCCACCATCTTTTGTTGATCGCCACCCTTAAAGTTAAAGCGACCGAGGTAAGCACGAGAAGGCATCGAGAACTTACCGACTTGGAGAATGTCTTGACCGTCAGAGATCGCTTCCCAAGCAGTCTTGTCGTTCGGTAACGAATCACGCATTTGGTCAACGGCACTGATCTTGACCGTCGGTCCAATATTGATGGCACCGCTATCGGGTTGTTCTTTACCCAAAATCATCTTAAAGAGCGTGGACTTACCGGCACCGTTAGGACCGATCACACCAACAATGGCTCCGGGCGGAATCTTGAAACTTAAGTCATCAATCAACAAACGATCGCCAAAGCCCTTGCTCACGTTATTGAATTCAATCACGTTGTTACCTAAGCGCTCGCCCACCGGAATGAAGATTTCATTGGTTTCATTACGAGCTTGGTATTCGTAGCTCGACATTTCTTCAAAGCGAGCCAAACGAGCCTTACTCTTGGCTTGGCGGCCCTTGGCATTTTGACGAACCCATTCCAATTCGTGCTTAATGGCCTTCATGCGAGCATCTTCTTGACGCTTTTCAATTTCAAGACGCTTTTCTTTTTGATCCAACCAAGAAGAGTAGTTACCCTTCCAAGGAATACCTTCACCGCGGTCCAATTCAAGAATCCATTCGGCAGCGTTATCCAAGAAATAACGGTCGTGGGTCACAGCGACCACGGTACCGGGGAAGCGGTGCAAAAACTGTTCCAACCATTCCACGCTTTCTGCGTCCAAGTGGTTCGTCGGTTCGTCCAACAAAAGCATATCGGGGCCGGAGAGCAACAAACGGCACAAGGCCACACGGCGCTTTTCACCTCCGGAGAGATGAGCAATCTTTGCGTCCCAAGCAGGTAAGCGCAAAGCGTCAGCGGCGATTTCCATTTGCGTTTCAGCATTGGTGCCGGCAGCATTGATGATGGCTTCTAAGCGAGCTTGCTCGGCAGCCAAAGCATCAAAGTCAGCATCGGGATCAGCGTAAGCTGCGTAGACTTCGTCCAAGCGAGCTTGAGCTTGCATGATTTCGCCCATGCCCTCTTCAACGGCTTCGCGAACGGTATGCTCGGGATTTAATTGCGGTTCTTGGGGAAGGTAGCCGATCTTGATGCCCGGCATCGGAATGGCTTCACCTTCAATATCGGTATCCACGCCTGCCATGATCTTAAGAAGCGTGGATTTACCGGCCCCGTTTAAACCCAAAACACCAATCTTGGCGCCCGGGAAAAAGGACAAGGAAATATCTTTGAGAATTTGACGCTTGGGCGGAACAATCTTACCCACGCGATTCATCGTAAATACGTATTGAGCCATATCTCGTATCTGCGGTTAGTCATTAAAAAAGTCGGCGTTTAACACAAACGCCGAAGGAAAATCAGTGCTCGCCAAACTTGTTATCGCCCGGCTTTTTCTTCATACCGAAGTAGCCTTGCAACTTCCACTTTTGACGCCAGTATTGCGCCTCTTCAAAACGAGCTCGGCGTGCTGCCGTCATCGTTTCAGGATGCCATTCAAGCCACTTTTTATAAACGCCACTCATATCAACCAATTCAACGATGTGACGCCACGAAGCAGGCATCCAACCGGTTAAAAGAGAGGCTTGGAAGTCAATCAACAAGGGTTTGCCTTCGGGCGAAACCAACCAGTTACCCGTCCCGCGCGTATCCAAGTGAACAACACCTCGCGTGTGAACGGACTCTAAGAGTGCTTCCATTTCTTCGAGAAACTCTGAAGAAATCTCTTCGGGCTTGAGGCGCCCAAGAGAGCGTCCGGGCAAAAAGCGAATGGCAATGGCCGTTGAATCAATGGCAAAGCTCTCGTGAGCTACGCCATCAATGCCTTTAAGTTGACGCAAAATTTTTAATTCATGTCCAAGCAAAAAAGGCGCCAAAAAGGTTTTCACCCAAAAGTTGCGGCTTGAGAAATCCTTCACCGTCCACTCTTGACCGTTAATCGTCACGCAAGAAACGCAAGCATTGGCAGCTCGTCCATCACGCAATAAGCGCGTGGGAGCTTGTTGCATCTCGGCGCGGGTAAAAACCTTCTCAGACATGCTTGTTACCCTCATTAGGGCATTTGAATCTTGTTAGCCGTAGCTGCAAAACCGGCATCACCCGGCGTCACGATCTTGCTGGCAGCTTGCTTGCGCATTTCTTCAAGCTTTGCGATCGTTTCTTGAACGCCTTGCTTGGCAGCTTCGCCGTAAGCTTCAACAGCTTCACCCAACGTTGCGGCCTTAATTTCAAAGTTGATCGGCAACGGACCCATTTGCGTCATGATTTGGGTTTCACCCAAATAAATCACTTCGCGCGTCAAATCACGGTCACCCTCTTTGGTGATCGGCGTCAAAACACGAATGGAACCGATCTTACGATCCGTCACCACTTCTTCACGCACTAAAGCAGACACATCCATCTTGGCATCCATTTGTTCCAAATCAGCCATTTTATCCTCTCAAAAAAGACAAACTCCCCCGTTTTCTTCAATCCAAAATTGAAGAAATTCAAGGGTATTTCTAAAAAACTTTCTACGACTGTTATTGTACCGATATTGCGCTATTTTTCAGGCGGTTTGACGCTTTGTTACTTTACAAAAAAGGCCTACTCAACAATTCTTGAATAGGCCCCGAACAAAGAACAAATTAACCCTTTAAATGTCGTATCGCGGCTTTAAGTGTCTCGGACGGAAACCGAAAGCAATCAACACACCAAAGTAAACAACCACAGCCCCCACGATATAGGCCAAGATTAAGCCCGCACGCTTAACCCACTCTGACTGCATGGCCGCCCAATCAATATCGCCTTGCAAGAACCATAAAAGTGCTGCCATCGCTACTGTTGCGACGATGACAGAAAGCGCCCACTTCATCCAACCGGCGACCGGTTTATAGTGACCGCGACGAATGAGTGTCAGCAATAAAATAAGACAATTGATGCAACTTCCCAAACCCACGGACAGTGCAAGCCCTGCATGGCTAAAAAGCGGAACCGTGATGAGGTTAATCAACTGAACGCTCACCAAACTCACAGCAGCCACTTTTACGGGCGTACGAATATCCTTTCGAGCGTAAAACGCCGGTGCCAAAATCTTAATACCGATTAAACCCACCAAGCCGATGGAGTAGCCCAAGACAGCCAAGCTTGTTTGAGCAACGTCGCTTGCCAAGAAGTTTTTTCCTTGATAAAGAAGTGCGACCAAAGCGTCAGACATCAACCCCATACCGACAGCGGCGGGAACGGCTAACAAAAAGATTAAACGCAGGCCGTGATCGAGCAAACTGTTGTATCGAGTTAAGTCATTTTTAGCAAATGCGGCCGACAAACTGGGTAACAACACAGAACCTAATGCAACCCCCAAAAGCGCCGTCGGGAATTCCATCAAACGGTCTGCAAACGATAACCACGTCACCGACCCCGTCGTTAAACGAGAGGCAATGTTGGTGTTAATCAAAAGGGATAACTGAGCAACACCCACACCAAATAAAGCCGGCACCATCAATTTCAATACACGACGCACCGCAAAGTCCTTAAAGGCGGCAACAGGATTGACGGGACGAGGCAAAAGGCCTAACTTCATCAAAGAAGGAATTTGAATCCCTAATTGCAAGACGCCCCCGACACAGACGGCAAAAGCCAATGCAAAAATCGGGCGTTCTAAATAAGGCGTCACCAACAAGACACTCGAGATAAAGGCGATATTGAGTAAAACCGGCGTAAACGCAGGAATGGCAAAGTGCTTCCAGGTATTAAGCACCCCCGCACTCATGGCCACCAAACTCATGAAAAAGATGTACGGAAACATCCAACGCGTCATTTCCGTTGCCAAGTCAAAGGCCTCGGGATTGGCAGCCAAACCACCGGCAATTAACCAAACCAAAATCGGTGCAGCCAATACACCCAAAATACTAACAATCACTAAAGCGGAAGCTAAAAGCGAGAAAACACGACTGACAAAATCTTGGACTTCTTCGTGCGACTTATTGGCCTTGATGTCTGAGAGCATTGGCACGAAGGCTTGTTGGAAGGCGCCTTCAGCAAAAAGGCGACGCAACATATTGGGGATGCGGAAGGCAACGTAAAAAGCGTCAGTGGCAGCAGACGAACCGAAGTAACGTGCAATCAACATATCGCGAATCACCCCAGTGATGCGCGATAAAAGAGTTAATGACGACACGGTCGCCGCCGCTTTAATGAGAC
>USIM01000081.1 GCA_900554675.1 uncultured Sutterella sp. | reverse complement strand
CTAATTTATGATTATATTATTTAAATAATTAATAAGAAATCCCGTACCACAACCGTTTCCGGTGCAATACGGGATGGAATAACCGATTAAGAACTAGCTATTCAAGAAGTCCACTGCGACTTGTACATGCGTCAAAGCAGCATTCATCAAAACCGATTCATCAACCTTAAAGCACGTAGAGTGTTGCGGGTGAACGGCATCGCATTCAGGATTGCGGATACCAAACATCGTCATCACACCCGGCACCGTCAATTGGTAATTACCGAAGTCTTCACCACCCATAGAGATGGGATAGTCATAGAGGCAGTCTTCACCCATGACCTTCTTGGCTGCACCACGAACGATTTCAGCTAACTTCGGATCATTGATGGTAGGCGGCACCATTTGCGTCGTAATCACTTCAGCTTCACCACGATAAGCCTTAGCCGTTTCTTCGCAAACGCGCGTCATGGCAGCAGGAATTTGAGCGCGAACTTCGTTACTGAAGCAACGCGTCGTACCCGTCAACTTGGCCTTACCGGCAATCACATTCCAACGCGTACCGGCATTGATCGTACCGACAGAAATCACAGCCGTTTGCGTCGGGTCGATTTCACGAGCAACAATCGATTGAAGGTTTTGCACAATCGCAGAAGCGATCACAACGGCATCTTTCGTTAAATGCGGTTGAGAGCCGTGACCGTCTTGACCCTTGATGTTGACTTCAAACATGTCGGCAGAAGCCATCGTGGGGCCGCTACGCACAGAGATTTGACCGGCGGGAACGTCAGCCCAAACGTGCGTGCCGTAGCAAGCATCAACGCCATCCAAAATGCCTTCAGCGATCATGGCCGGAGCTCCCGTACCCATTTCTTCGCTAGGTTGGAAGGCCAAAACGACCGTACCGCAAAGCTCGTCTTTGATGTCGTTTAAGATGGCAGCTGCGGTCAATAAGCAAGACATATGGCAGTCATGACCGCAAGCGTGGCTCACACCTTCGTTTTCTGAGGCAAATTCATAGCCCGTTTCTTCAGGCACGCTCAAAGCGTCCATATCGGCGCGCAACATAATGCACTTACCGGGCTTGGCACCGCGAATCGTTGCCTTAATCCCCGTCTTCAAACCACAGGGAACCCATTCAATGCCCATACGGTCAAGCTCTGCCTTGATGTGGGCAGACGTATTGAATTCTTGTTCGCTCACTTCGGGGTGAGCATGGAACCAACGACGTTGTTCGATCAAATAGTCGTTGTAGCGACTCTTCATTGCTTCATAATTCATTTCAAATACCTCTGTTCATAGAAAAATCTCGCAAGCCTTTCGACCTGCGAGATTTAAGGAGTTCAATTACAAGAGATTGACGAAGACACCGGCAATCACGACAGAGGCAATCGTCACTGTCACGAAGCCGCCCACGATCATCGAGGGGAACATCTTACTCATCAAGAATTCTTCTTCTTCCTTCGTTTGAGCCATAGCCTTACAGGTCGATTCCGTAATAATGGCGTTAAACGGGAAGCCGTAGAGAGCCGTCAAGCAGTTGGCAAAACTCATGGCGAAGGATTGCTTCAAAACCTTAGCAATCACGTAGGCAAAGATTGCCATACCGGCCACACCGATCACAATCATGATGACCATCGGCGTGATGATGCCCAACAACATTTCTGGCGTGCAGTCCTTCAAACCTTGGAAGACGAACATCGTCAAAGCAAACATCAAGATGTTAAAGGAGTTAGCGCGGTGCAAAGCGTCCGTTTCCAAGAAGCCCAAGGAGCAGAAGATCACACCATAGACCAATGCCCAAACGGCACCGCTCACACCCGTCCACGTGCCCGTCATGAAGGCCAACCAAGCAACGATACCCAACTTTGTGAGGATCACAACCGGGGAGTTCCAGCTATCGGGCAAAGCCAAAGGACCACGACGTTCGCTAGAGGGAAGTGCCGTCACAGACTTCACTGCAGCCAATTCGGCAGCGTCCACACGTTGACCACCGCGGTATTCGGCCAAAAGGCGCTTACCTTCCATCTTCATGCAGATGGCCGTCAACGGATAACCGGCAAAGCCTTGAATACAGTACATGGAAATGGCAAACACGGCAGCGGTCTTGAGGCCTTGAGCTTCAGCAGCGGCTTGCATCATCGTGGCAGCCACCACACCACCCGTTAACGGCGGCAAACCGGTGATCACCAAAGCATGATCCATGAAGAAGGGGCAGAGGTAGTAGACGGCCAAACACATGCCGACCAAACCTGCCAAACAAATGGTCACGGTACGCCATTGTTCCATCAAGGTCTTCAAACTGATCACCGTCCCCATATGGACGATCAAAAGGAAAATACCCAAGGTAGAACCAAACGGCACAAGGAACGAGTCCTTAACCAAGTCATACGGCAAAACGGTCCAATAGCCCACCAACAAAATGCAGGCAGATGCGAAAACTGATGGGACCCAAGCCTTTGTTAATGCGGAGATGACTTCACCTAAGATGATGACGCCACCGCAGATGACGAATGCGGTAAGAAAGTTATACATAATAAGTCTCTAACAAAAAGAAAAGAGGTTCCTTTCATTATAGGAGTGAGACTTATCGGGGCTAATGGGGCAAACACCTTAGAAAACCCTCCTCTCTAAGGCTTTGTTCTTAGGGGATTGTTACCAATACTGAAGAAAAGGGAGACTTTTTTGAGCCCAAGACGACAAAAGGGACCTTAGTTGCCTAAAGTCCCCTTTGTACTTGTCGACGTAAGAAATTACTTACTTAATTGATCCTGCAATGCAGCATCAACGCGTTCGCGCAATTCCTTACCCGCCTTAAAGTGAGGCACAAACTTCTCAGGAACCATCACGCTTTCGCCGCTCTTCGGATTGCGTCCGACGCGACTCGGGCGATGATTCAACGTGAAGCTGCCAAACCCGCGGATTTCGATGCGACTGCCGCCGGCCATAGCCGCCGTCATTGCATCCAAGACCGCCTTGACGGTTTCGTCAACGTCGCGTGCCGTAACACGCGGATTTTGGTTAGCGAGCCGTTCAATCAGCTCGGATTTGGTCATGGCATCCACCATGCTTCTCCGATTACTTTTGTTCGAGCTTTGCCTTCAACAAGGCGCCCAAGTTGGTCGTACCAGCGGTCGTTTCAGCGTCTTGGTTCATGCGATCCAAGGCTTGACGAGCTTCGTTGGCATCCTTAGCCTTAATAGACAATTGGATGCTACGGTTCTTACGATCAATGCTGATGATTTGAGCCGTAACCGTATCACCTTCCTTCAATTGCGTCGTGGCATCTTCCACGCGTTCAGAAGAGATTTCAGAGGCACGCAAGTAGCCTTCGGTTTCGTCGCCTAAATCGATCACAGCGCCCTTAGCGTCAACGCTCTTGACCGTACCCGTCACGACCGTACCCTTTTCGTGGGTGCTCGTGAAGTTAGAGAACGGGTCACCGCTCAATTGCTTAACGCCCAAGCTGATGCGTTCACGTTCCGTGTCGATGGAGAGAACCACGGCTTGCAATTCGTCGCCCTTCTTGTATTGGCGAACGGCTTCTTCACCGGATTCCGTCCAAGAGAGGTCAGACAAGTGAACCAAACCGTCGATGCCACCAGGCAAGCCGATGAACACACCGAAGTCCGTGATGGACTTGATTTGACCCGTGACCTTGTCACCCTTCTTGTGGCTTTGAGAGAATTCTTCCCAGGGATTCGGCTTGCATTGCTTCATGCCCAAGGAGATACGACGACGTTCTTCGTCGATTTCCAAAACCATCACTTCCACGTCGTCGCCCAATTGGACAACCTTCTTCGGATCAACGTTCTTGTTGGTCCAATCCATTTCGGAGACGTGCACCAAACCTTCGATACCGGCTTCGATTTCAACGAAAGAACCGTAATCGGTGATGTTGGTGATCTTACCGAAGAGACGCGTGCCCTTCGGATAACGGCGAGCGATACCGATCCACGGATCTTCGCCCAATTGCTTCAAGCCCAAAGAAACACGGTTCTTGTCTTGATCGAACTTGAGAACCTTGGCTTCGAGTTCTTGGCCGACTTGAACCACTTCGCTCGGGTGGCGAACACGACGCCATGCGAGGTCGGTGATGTGCAACAAGCCGTCGATACCGCCCAAGTCAACGAAGGCACCGTAATCGGTGATGTTCTTGACGATACCCTTAACGATGGCACCTTCCTTCAAGGTGTCCATGAGCTTGGCACGTTCTTCGCCCATGCTAGCTTCAACAACAGCGCGACGAGACACAACAACGTTGTTGCGCTTGCGGTCGAGCTTGATGACCTTGAATTCCATGGTCTTGCCTTCGTACGGCGTCGTATCCTTAACAGGACGCGTGTCGACCAAAGAGCCCGGCAAGAAAGCACGGATGCCGTTGGTCATAACGGTCAAACCGCCCTTGACCTTACCCGTGATCGTACCCGTAACGAGTTCGCCAGATTCGAGAGCCTTTTCAAGGTTCATCCAAGCGGCAAGACGCTTAGCCTTGTCGCGAGACAAAATCGTATCACCGTAACCGTTTTCGACTTGTTCGATAGCAACGGCCACGAAGTCACCCGGCTTCACGGACACTTCGCCACGATCGTCCTTGAATTCTTCGATGGGCACATAGGCTTCAGACTTCAAGCCAGCGTTAACGACCACGAAGTTGTAGTCGACGCGCACCACTTCAGCGGTGATGACTTCGCCTTGGCGCATTTCTTGACGAGCTAAGCTTTCTTCAAAAAGCTGAGCAAAAGACTCGGGTTGATTTAAATTTTCAGACATGTTCTAAGATAAAAACAGCGTACTTCAAATATTAGTATTTGAGAGTTCGCTGGGTTAGTTAAAAAATCGGGCCGACCCCATTGTCGGTTTACCGATCGGCTTGATTTCTCAGGCCTTATTGTTGTGACTCTTTATA
>USIM01000080.1 GCA_900554675.1 uncultured Sutterella sp. | reverse complement strand
CGGGAAGATGTTCTTGTGGATGTTACCGTTACCAACACCAGCCGTCACGATACCCTTGTAGCCTGCCTTCAACAAAGCTTGAAGCGGTTCAGCAGGAACGTTGGAGTAGTTGTAAACGATACCGACCTTCGGCAAAGCGTTCAACTTAGAAACGTCAAACGGCGTCTTGGTGGTGTGCGGCGTTGCAGGCGTGTTACCAAAGTGAACCTTGGAGTTGAAGATGTAGCCCATCGTGCCGAAGTTAGCACCTTGGAACGTTTCAACAGCGGTCGTGTTGGTCTTGATAACGTCACGAGCACCGATGATCTTGTCGTCCATAGCAACCATCACGCCACGGTTAGCAGCTTCTTTGCTAGCGGCAACAACAACAGCGTTGTAGAGGTTCTTCGGACCGTCAGCAGACAAACCGGTAGACGGGAGCATAGCGCCGACGAAAACGATCGGCTTGTTGCACTTAGCCGTCAAATGAACGAAGTAAGACGTTTCTTCCATCGTGTCCGTACCGTGGGTAACCACGAAACCGTCGACCTTGTTGCAGTCTTCGTTAATCGTCTTAACGAGCTTCAACCAAACGTCATCGGTCATGTCTTGAGAACCGATTTGAACAACTTGCTTCGGAATGACGTTAGCAACTTCAGCCAATGCAGGAACGGCAGCGACCAAATGGTTAACAGAAACCTTACCAGCCGTGTAGGCCGTACCCGTAGCGGATTGACCGGCACCGGCGATCGTACCACCCGTAGCCAAAACTTCAACGTTCGGCAAAGCCATGGCGGTAGCGCTAGCGGCCAACAAAGCAGTGGCCAATAAAGTACGTTTCAATTGCATAACAGCTCCTCTTTATTTGTTAAGTTATGCGACCGACTGTTGGTTTTTTATAATCAGTCGGTAATGAGAGTTTTTCACTCACTCGAATGATGCTAACCAAATCTTTTGCCTTTTTTCGGGGAATCCGAGCGTTCTTTGCTTTTAAGCAAGGTCTTAACAATTAAAAAATAACGAAAATTGTAACCCATTGAAAATTAAGAATATTTCGACTTTATATAATCACTTTTACCTATCTGATTGATTATTAAAGACTTTCCATTAGTATTAAGGGTAACTTCTAATTTGACAAAAATAAAAATAACATTAAAATACCAATTTCTTAAGTGCGCCGGTAGCTCAGTTGGATAGAGTACCTGGCTACGAACCAGGGGGTCGCGGGTTCGAATCCTACCCGGCGCACCACTTAAGATTTTTTTTGAAGAGGGAGCCGTGAGGTTCCTTTTTTTGTTTCTGCCACTGGCAATAGTGTTGCAAACTATTGCACTCATAACTTTCTTTAATCTTTCAGCCCCATCTTTTCTCCAAATCACTTAATATAGATAGCAGGAATTCATTCTGTTTCCGAAGGAGAAAATCATTATGGAACTCAAAGGTACCAAGACCGAGAAGAACTTGTGGGATGCTTTCGCAGGCGAATCTCAAGCTCGTAACAAGTACACCTACTACGCTAGCCAAGCTAAGAAAGACGGCTACGTTCAAATCTCCAACATTTTTGCTGAAACGGCAAAGAATGAAGAAGAACACGCCAAGCTTTGGTTCAAGCTCTTGCATGGTGGCAAAGTGCCGACCACTGAAGTGAATTTACAAGACGCTGCCAATGGCGAAAACTTCGAATGGACCGATATGTATGACCGTATGGCCCGTGAAGCTCGCGAAGAAGGTTTTGAAGATATCGCCGTGTTGTTTGAAGGCGTTGGTGCCGTGGAAAAAGAACACGAAGCTCGCTATTTGAAGTTGTTGGAACGTGTTAAGGGCGGTATGGTCTTTACGCGTGACGGTGACGTGATGTGGAAGTGCAACAACTGCGGTCATATCCACTTCGGTAAGCAAGCTCCGGAACTCTGCCCGGTCTGCGCTCACCCGCAAGCCCACTTTGAAGTGTTGGCACAAAACTACTAGGCCGTTTCTTTAGAGCTTAGTTAAGTCGGCCTGCTGCAGCATATCGCCTCAGCAGGCCTTTGTTTCGCTGTTACTTATGACGGCAGCAACAACAGGTCTTTTCTTCGCAAGCCACGCCAAAGCCGATGTCCTCGATGGCTTCTTTCACCTTCGGCATGTCAACGCCCATGGCTTCCCAGCGGGCTTCGCCCGTGGCCAAATCAACGGTTACACCCTTGGCACCCGGAAGGGCTTCGAGAGCTTCTTTAACCGCTGCAACACAATTTTGGCAGTGCATGCCTTCAATTTGAATCTTGTTCATTTTTTTTGTCTCCAAAAGAACTTTTCTCTAGAATTATATCAAATGAGATTCATTCTCAAATAAAACATTACAATTACTTGCAACCTTAAAGTAACTTTAAGGTGTAGAGTGCACATTAGTTGATAGTCAAAGGAGTCCGTCATGCCTGACGTGCGGGTCGATCTGAAAATTAGTGGTATGCATTGCGCGGCTTGCTCATCACGTATTGAACGCGTGGTGGGTAAGCTCGAGAGCGTCAAGTCGATTAACGTGAGTTTGCCGACGAACCGTGCAAGCGTTTTATTGGGTGAAGAAGAGGATCGTGAGACGGCGTTAAACACCATCATTGCCAAGATTCAGAAGTTGGGCTTTGGTGCCGTACTCGATGAAGATGAAGACTTGGTGGCGGCTTGGCAGGCTGATCAGCAAAAGGTGTTGGCCGATCTGCGTCAACAGCTCAAAGCCCTTTGGCCGATGCTTTTGTTGGCCCTTGTTCTTTTGTATGTTTCCATGGGTTCAATGGTGGGCTTGCCCTTGCCGTCTTTTATTGATCCCCATACGCAAGCGGCCGGATTTGCCACGTTGCAATTGATTTTGGTGGCACCTATTTTGTATTTTGGTCGACACTTTTATCGTGACGGGTTAAGGAGTTTAATTAACGGCGCACCTAACATGGATAGCCTTGTGGCTGTGGGCACGGGCGCAGCCTTTTTGTATTCGCTTTACTCCTGGGTGACAATTGTGGCAGGAGACGTCGCTGCCGTGCATAACCTCTATTTTGAATCGGCAGGCGTTTTGTTGGCAATGATCTCTATTGGCCAATACATGGAGGCTCGTTCTAAGCGCCATGCAAGCGAAGCCGTTGGCTCCTTAATTCGCTTAGTACCTCAAACGGCACGACGTTGGGAAAACGGTCAAACAACGGAAGTGGAAATTAAGACGCTTCGCTTGGACGATCAAGTGTTGGTTAAACCGGGCGAACGCATTCCGGTTGACGGTGAAATCGTTGAAGGTCAAAGTGAAGTCGATGCCTCGCTTTTAACGGGTGAAGCTCTGCCCGTGGCTGTTACGTTGGGCGATAAGGTGATTGCGGGCAGCGTCAATGGCTCCAACCCCTTAATTCTCAAAGTAACGCACTTGGGCAACGATACGGTTTTAGCGCAAATGATTCGTATGGTGCGCTCCGCTCAAGGCACAAAAGCACCGGTCGCCTCACTTGCCGACCGCGTGAGTTTTTACTTTGTGCCCGCCGTCATGGCGCTTTCCTTGTTGACCTTTTTCGCCTGGGCGATTTTCTCCGATGAACCGCTTTCTTTAGCCGTGAAGGCAATGATCAGCGTCTTGGTGATTGCCTGCCCCTGTGCCATGGGGTTGGCAACGCCCACCTCGATCATGGTGGC
Organism: uncultured Sutterella sp.; assembly: GCA_900554675.1. Classification (GTDB taxonomy): domain Bacteria; phylum Pseudomonadota; class Gammaproteobacteria; order Burkholderiales; family Burkholderiaceae_F; genus Aphodousia. Next base: position 1,262 of record USIM01000080.1, on the reverse strand, counting down.
AACAGCGCGTGGCGCCCAGTTGGGCGTTCTTATTAAAAATGCGGCAGCTCTTGAAATGGCCGCCAAGGTCGATGTTGTGGCATTTGATAAAACGGGGACGTTAACTTTGGGAGAACCGCGAGTTTTGCAAACGAAGACTTTTGGTTCTGTCACTCAAAGCGACGCTCTCTGGTGGGCCGATTGTGTGGAAACGCGCAGTGAACATCCGTTGGGCAAGGCCTTTGCGAAGGCCAATACGCGAGAGGTGTTGAACGTTCAACCCACGGTTTATCCGGGTATGGGGATTGGTGCCGAAGTCGATGGCCATCAAATCCTTTTAGGTAACGTGCGTTTAATGCATGAGATGAACGTGGACATCGCCGAAGGGATGCCTTTCTTGGAAGAGCTCTTAAAAGAGGCAAAGACAGCGCTTTTATTATCGAGAGACCAACGATTGGCTGCGATTTTTGCGATCAGTGACGTTGTGCGTCCGGAATCCAATCAAGTGATTAAAGCCTTGCATCAATTGGGCATCCGCACGCTGATGATCACGGGTGATAATCGCAACACGGCCGAGCGTATTGCGCAGACCCTGGGCATTGAAGAAGTTCATGCTGAAGTGTTACCTCAAGATAAAGCACGAATCATTGGTGAGCTTCAAGCTAAGGGCCTGAAGGTAGCCATGGTGGGCGATGGTTTAAACGATGCGCCGGCACTTGCCCAAGCCAATACCGGTATTGCTGTGGCCGAAGGGGTGGACGTGAGCGCTCAAGCCGGTGACTTGATTTTAATGCGTCACGGCCTTGAATCGGTGTTGACCGCCTTACGTTTATCCAAAGCAGCGTTACGCAATATCTATCAAAACCTTGGTTGGGCCTTCGGGTATAACATTTTGGGAATTCCCGTGGCAATGGGACTTTTGCATGCGCTCTTTGATGGTCCCATGCTCTCGCCCATGATTGCAGGAACTGCCATGGCGCTTTCATCAACCTCAGTGGTGATGAACGCTTTGAGATTAAAGCTGTTTAAATAATCAATGAATAAGAGGCTCAATGTAGCGCCAGATAAAAAAGCAAATCGCTCCGATGGCTAAGCCTCTGAGCAAAAGCATCACTAAGGCAAAGAGTCGCCCCACGCCTTCCATCAAGGTTTGGGGCGATGTTTCTTTAGTTGGCTTTTTGTTCTTTGTCATTTTTTCGAGGTTTTTGGACTTTGTCCCAAGTGGCGTGCCAGCATATAAGGGAGCCAAGCACAACGAAACTCACGCCTTGCCAGAAACTGTA
>USIM01000079.1 GCA_900554675.1 uncultured Sutterella sp. | reverse complement strand
AACGTCGCTGTAAAAGTATGCGGCCCCGTTTTCAAAATCAAAGGCGTGGGTTTAAAGCGATCCTTAAGTTCCGGATGCGCTTTAACCGTTTCCAAATTGTCTTTCAAACAACGCCCCAATGCGTAGCGCACGCAGTGCTTGGTGAGCATCACGGGGACATCGTGTTTCACATCACCGGTTTCAAGTGCAGGCTCTTCAATGATTGCCTTGTGTTTTGCGTAAAAGACCACAGCTTTTTCATTTAAGACGTTGGCTCTAAAGTCCGTAGCATCCGGATAGGGGAGGCATTCCGTGACTTTTGCTCGAGGTAAGCGAATAAAGGCCTCTTCTCGAGCTTTGAGCATTTTCTCCACAGCTTGACGACGGATGTCATTGACGATACTGGCCGGAGCAAAGAAGTTTTCCCCTTCGATTTTGAGCGTTTTCACTTCAAAATCCGTGCCGCCCAATTTGGCAAGGTTTTTCTTGAGATTTTCTTTGTTGCGCTCAGGGTTATTGGTTTCTTGCAAGTCTTCGGGACAGAAATGAACGTGAGCTTCGGTGCCACGATTATCCTTCATCGTCAAGGTAAAGCCACTGCTATCGGCTCTCCAATGCATTTCTAACGGTATCGTACGCGTGGCCGTGGGTTTACTTAACGCTTCTTCCCATTCATGATCGCGATTGCGGAAAAGCTCCATCCCTGGCACCAATTGCGGGTGTTTACGGCTGATCGGTCGGTCGCGCAACGTGATGCGCCAAAGACCCGGGCGCAGTTCCGTGGCGGTATTGATCATAAAGCCAGCGAGCGACTTCTCGCGCGTCAGGTACGTCAGACCATCGGCATTATGAAGCGTCTCATAGGTCTTCACATCGATAAAGTCCGCCGTGATTTTCGCAATCGAACCAATCTTTTCACCGGAATTTTTAGGCGTTTCAAAAACGGCCATGTCGTGATGACGGTCTCGGGTGAAGTAGTCGGTAAAGCCACGGTTAAAACTTTTAGCCGGCTGCGGCGTAAAGCTGATACGCGAAACACCGTCACTCGTACGGTGGTATTGCGGATGGGTAGCCAAGAAGGCATCTAACTTTTGACGATAAAAGGCCGTGATGTTTTTCACGTAATCGAGGTCTTTCAGACGACCTTCAATCTTAAAACTGCTAACGCCTGCTCCAATCAACGCTTCCAAATTGTCACTTTGGTTATTGTCTTTAAGGGACAGGACATGACGATCGCGAGCCAGCTCTTCACCCTCTTCGGTGTAGACGGAATAGGGGAGTCGGCAAAGTTGCGCACAAGCACCACGGTTGGCGCTGCGACCCGTTGTGGCGAAACTCGCATAGCACTGACCGGAATAGCTCACGCACAAAGCACCGTGAATAAAGTATTCAATACGGGCCGATTGAAGTTTTTCTCGACAGGCCTTGATTTCTTCAAGATTGAGTTCTCGCGCTAAAACCACTTGAGAAAAACCGATGCTTTCCAAAAAACGGGCTTTTTCAGGCGTTCGCACATCGCATTGCGTCGAAGCGTGCAATTGGATAGGGGGCAATTTCATTTCCATAATGCCCATGTCTTGCACGATAAGCGCATCGACGCCAGCTTCATAGGCTTGCCAAGCGATACGCACAGCATCTTCAATTTCTTCGTCGGAAACAATGGTGTTGAGTGTCATGTAAACGCGAGCGTTAAAGCGATGTGCAAACGTCGTTAAACGTTCAATATCTTTAAACGCATTGGCCGCTTCTTCTCGTGCTCCAAAGCCTGGGCCACCGATATAAACAGCGTCCGCTCCATGCAAAATGGCTTCAATACCGATGTCAGCATTTTTGGCAGGTGCTAAGAGCTCTAAAGGTAATGTTTTTTGCATAAAGGCCTCAAGGTTTCGGAGTGACGGAGATGGACTCAACGTTTGTTTTTTCAGCTCCCTCTACAGGCGGCCAAGGACTGCAAGCGTCAATCGCAAGCTTTTCAGAAAGCTTCTCATCGCCTCGCTTTTTAGCAATCGCAGAAGGACTCACCCCTTGATCATTGCACATTGTTTTATCCGCTCCGGCTTGAAGTAATACGTCCACGGTCGGGGCGGCAATAATTCGTGCGGCCATGTAAAGGGGGGTGACGCCGCGTTCGGTGCGGGCGTTGACATTTGCGCCCTTTTCAATCAAAAAGCGCGTCATCTCGGTTTGTCCCGTGCTTGCACTATAGTGAAGCGCTGTCCAACCGTAGTTGGCATTAATCTCAGCTCCCTTATCTAAAAGCGTTTGAGCTAAATCGACATTGCCTTTGATGGCAGCCAACATTAAAGGCGTTTCACCTCTTAAGGTCGGCGTATTGATTTTGATTCGAACACTCTTTAAAAGCACTTTTTCCGTTGTGACCTTCGCATCGTTTTTAATGGCCCACACCAAGGGCGTTTCACCGTTAGGAAGGTAGAAATTGGGATCAACGCGCATTTCACGCAAAAGGTAAGCCACTTGACCGGCGTCGTCCTTTGCAATGGCAACCGTTAACTGTTTATCAAGCGGCAAGGTAGTGTCAAAGGGATTGGTGGAGGCGCAAGCCACAGAGCTTGCTAAACAAAGCGTCGCAAATAAAATTTTTCTCATTTCTCAATCCCAAAAAAGCCGTTAGCGTTATTCATCGTCATGCGAGCGATCTCTTCGACAGGCAACCCTTTTACATTAGCCAAGAATTGAGCAACATGGGGAACAAAGGCCGGTTCATTGCGTTTGCCACGCAAGGGAACAGGAGCCAAGTAGGGACTATCCGTTTCAATAAAGATTCTATCCAACGGTGCCTTTTTAGCTGCTTCCTGAATGTCTTTGGCACTCTTAAACGTCAAGATGCCGGAAAAGGAGAGAAAGCCACCCAAGTCCAAGGCTTTTTTCGCAAAATCCCAATCACCACAGAAGCAGTGAAGAACGAAACCGACCTCATCGGCATGGTTGTTTTTAAGAATCGCCAGCGTATCGTCAGCCGCATCACGAGAGTGAATGATCAAAGGCTTTTTCGCCAAATGCGCCGCTTCAATATGAGTGGCAAAGCGAGCCCGTTGCCAATCCAAAGGTTCTGAGCAGTAGTGATAGTCAAGACCGGTTTCACCCACGGCCACCATTTTCTCAGAACTCACAATGTCGGCGATGGCTTGAGGACTTAAATCGGGGAGCTCTTCATTTTGAGGACTCACCGCAAACGCACCGTAAAGCTCAGGGTATTGGGCGCATAGGGCTTTAACGGCAGAGACTTCTTTTTCTTCTGTTGCCACAACAACGGCGCGAGTGACTTGAGCGTCTCTCATGTGATGAACAATGGCGTCTTGCTCGTTGTTAAAGTCTTCCATGTAGATATGGCAGTGCGTATCGAAAAACATAGTGCAATTCAGAAATTCAATGGAAAAAAGTTAAAGAGGAATTTCGATTTGAAATTCCTCTGAGTGATTAGCGTCGGGCGGCAGCGTAAAGCGTTTCGATTTCCTCGGCAAAACGCTCTTGAATTTGTCGACGTCGCAATTTCATGGTCGGGGTCAAAAGGCCGTTTTCAACCGTCCAATGATCGCGCAAAATGTAGACATTACGAGGCACGCCGTATTGCGGGAAGTGCTTTGTGACCATACGGATACGCTTAACAAGTTGCGATTGTCGTTAATGCCAGGGTCATTGGGATCAATGCCCACTTCTTCGCAAAGAAGGTTAAAGCGCATGTCGTTAACAACCACCAAGGCCGTGATGTAGGGACGGGCTTCACCAATGGCAATGACTTGCTCAAATAAGTGGTCTTCTTGAATCGCAAATTCAAGATCAACCGGAGCAATCTTCTCGCCGGTACTCGTTACAATAATTTCTTTGATACGACCCGTGATACGGACTCGACCGCCGTCGCTCAAATCCACTTGGTCACCGGTTCGCAACCAACCGTCTTCAGTCAACGCTTCACGGCTTTCTTTGGGTAACTTCCAGTAGCCGCTCATCATGGAGGGGCCCAAGACTTGAAGTTCGTTATTCTCGCCAGCGCGAACTTGGCAACGCACAAGCGGTTCACCCACGGTGGCTAAGTGGTTATTGACCAAACGTGTGATAGAAATCACCGGGCTATATTCGGTCAAACCGTAGGCTTGGCGAAGCATTAAACCCAAAGAGCAGAAGAACTTGGCAACGGTACCATTTAAAGCGGCGCCACCGCAGACAAGGAAGCGGAAGCGCTTGCCGAAAATGTTATGAACGCGCTTAACAAAACGATCGCGGTAAAGAGTCTTGAAAATAAAGTCCAATTCCGGCAAGCCGTCATCTTCAAGCGGAAGATCATTTTCACGACAGAAGTCGCGCCAACCGGCAGCGATTACGCAGTCCATGATGAACTTCTCAGATTCACCTTCTTTGGCCACTTGTTGTTGGATCTTTGCGTAGAACTGCTCAAGCACACGAGGCACCGTGCACATTAAGGTCGGTTGGATGTCAGCAAAGTCTTCGGCTATGCGCATCACGCCTCGGCTAAAGACCAAGGTCGTGCCGTGACCGACGCAGTTGTAGTACGTAAACGTACGTTCAAAGGAGTGAGAGAGCGGTAAGTAAGACAAGAAAATATCGTCTTCGCCCAAAGGCACTTCTTTGGCGATATCTTGAACGTTAGAAACAATGGCGCGGTGCGTGAGCATTACACCTTTGGGGCGACCGGTGGTGCCGGAGGTGTAAACGATCGAAGCCAAGTCTTCAGCTTCGGGGCCGGTCGGCAAATCGTTTTCAGAAACTGTTTCGCCATGTTTTAAGAATTCTTCAACGCCACAATAGCGAACATGGTCACTGGTGCCCTCTTCATCTTCAGAGGTAAAGACCACATGCTCGAGATCGGGCAATTGCATATCGGTCGTGAAAATGGCGTTCCAACGGGCTTTCGTTGTCGTCACAAGAAAGCGCGAGCCACTGTCG
>USIM01000078.1 GCA_900554675.1 uncultured Sutterella sp. | reverse complement strand
TTCAAAAAAGTCTTCATCGACGTGACGAGCGGGGATGCTGACGTGTTGCTCTTTACCCTTCATGTCGGTAAAGCGAAGATCGACGAACTTGACATCGTTGTCTTCAATCATTTGTAAAACGTTTTCAATAGAGGACATAGTTGTTCACATAAAGAAAGGGATTAAGAATAGGGTGATTGTAATGTCTAGAGCAAAGAAACGAAAGCGATAATCCTGAGAAGACATGCTTTTTTTCAAAAGACTATGAGAAATAGCGTACTCTCGCATCTCTCCTTGACTTTAATGCTTGGTTTTCTTCACCTTTTCGCCGAAAATCGTTCTCCATTCTGCCGTCATCGAAATCGTCTCCCAACCGTACTTTTGAGCAGCCTTTTTCGACTTCTCTACATTTTCCCGACAGTAGGTTCGAGCCTTGTCATCGCACATGAGCCTAAAAGCCATGGCAGGATAGGGATTGTTGTTAATGGTGTACTGCATCATGCTTGCGTCCCCATTGCTATTGCCAAAGGCCAAAATAGGCTTTTGACCGATCTCTCTTGAAATGGCTTCGACTTTGTTTTGCTGAAGGTTTTTGACAACCAAAGCGCCTCGAACCATCTCATCGTCAGGATTAAAGCGATAACTCAATCCATCTTTTTCTTTTTGCCCGGTGGCCAACAGCTTCACATCAGAACCAATCACGTGATTATGCGTCATGAGGTTTAAGCCGTTTACCAAACTTCTGACGATCGCACGATCAGAGCCCGTGACCGCATAGACTGTGAAGTGGTTGGCTTTGAGGTAGCTCACGATTTCTACCATCGGTAAGAAAAACGCTTCGCCGTATTTGAGACTCGTGTAATAGGGGTTGGGTGTTTTTGCAAAATCCAACACGTATTGGGCAAAAGCCCTGTCCGTCATCCCTTCAAAGACGCTCATGTGCATCTCAAATTCGCCGAGACCATAATCGGGGAATCGCTCACCCTTTTGAAGGGCCTTTTCGCCTTTGAGCGCAAAATCACGAATATTTTGGGGCGCTTGATAGGTTGGGTCGTGCAATACACGATGCAAGAAAATCAACCAATCAAAGTAAAACGGGGCCCTTTCGTCAATGAGTGTGCCGTCCACATCAAAAACAGCAATACGGTTTTCAATGGGGACAAAGGTTTTGGCCTTTGAGTCCGTGACTTGGCTCACATACGCTTTGAGTCTGCTGACCGTGGGTGAGTCTTTTTGCCAATAATGAAAAGAGCTTTGTTGAGGCGCCGCTAACTGAGCAATCTCGTCTCGAGTGGCTGCGTGGGCTGATGTGGCTTGAATCGTCAAAGCCAGGGTTAAACCCATCAAAAGAGGCACGGTTCTGATCATTTGTCATCCTTGGCACTGGCTCGATTTAAAGCAACGGTTAAAAGAACGGAGGCGCCATAAGCAATGCCTTTGTCATTAAAGTCAAAGGTACTGCTGTGGAGCGCATCTTGGTGTTCAGGATCACCTAAACCGAGTCTAAAAAGGCACCCAGGGCGCGATTGAAGCATAAAGGAGAAGTCTTCTCCGCCGGGCTTGCGTTCAAGGTCAAGGACATTGTTTTCACCCAAGGCCAACTTCGCTAAGCGCTTGGCTTCCGTGACGCGTTCTGGCGTGTTGTACATTGAGGGGTAAAGTTTGTTATAGCGATAGTCGACCTCTACGCCGTGCGCCATACCGACCCCTTGACAGATTTCACCGATACGCTTTTCAATGAGGGCTCGCACTTCCGGCTCATAAGAGCGCGTCGTACCACCGAAAACGGCTTCTTGAGGGATGACGCTGATGCCCTTAGAGTCCCCCGCTTTTACATAGCAAACGGAGACCACGCAAGCCTTGTCAGGGGAGCAATTGCGTGAGGCAATCGTTTGAATGGCGCTGATTGCTTCACCCATCGCCACAATGCTGTCTTGCACGAGTTGTGGGCGAGAGCCGTGTCCGCCCGTGCCTTTAAATCGCACTTCAAAGCCGTCTGCATTGGCCGTTGCAAAACCCGAGATAAAGCCCACTTGACCAAGAGGCACCATGGGTTCGGAGTGAAGGGCGTAGTATTCATCAATACCAAAGCGTTCCGTTAAACCGTCATCCAACATATGACGGGCACCCGCATAACCTTCTTCGCCGGGTTGAAAAATGGCAACCACGGTGCCCGCAAAGTCGCGATGATCCAATAAGTAGTGGCAGGCGGTTAAGAGGGTGGCGACGTGGCCGTCATGGCCACAGGCGTGCATGCATCCGTTAATCTTGCTTGCGTAGGGCTTTCCCGTTTTTTCAACAAGCGGTAGCGCATCACTATCGGCACGAAGCCCGATCGTGCGACCTTCTTTCGTTCCTCGAATGACAGCGACGACCCCTGCGACATTGGGGCCACCCACTTGAGAGTAGATTTCTTCGCAACCAAAGGATTGCAAAGTTTTGACGATGATCTCTTGCGTGTGAGTCAGTTGCAGCCCTTCTTCAGGGTGAGCGTGCAATTGATGGCGGATTGCCGTGCCAAATAATGCATAGGATTGAAGAACATGAGGAGTAACGAGAATGTCAGCCATGATGGAAGCCTCAATGAAACGAATAATTCATTCTGACACGCAAAATATTCGTTTGTAATCAAGGGAAAACCACAGGAAATTGAAATTTTTTTACCGATTCTGAGTGCTTTTACGTAAGATGTTAGGAAACGCTTCTTTGAAAAAGGATCCCCATGTCCGAGTCCTATTCTTTAATCTCCGCTCGTGAACATTATTTGAGCATCCCGGTGATTGAAAATTTCTGTCGCTACCTTGCTTGCTATTTAAACGGTCGCACCTTTGCTCCTGCTTACACGACAGAGACCTTGCGCCCCAAAGTTCATTATTGTTTTGTGAATTTGGAAGACGCTTATGAGCAATACATGCAAGAGCCTGACAACGCGGCCTTAATTGAACGAAGCGAAGAGATGCGCCCCTTGATGCTTGAAGCCCTCAAAGCCAACGATTCAGTCAAACTTCATCAATTGATTTTAGATGTGATGCCTTCGCGTTTAATCGTTAAAAACAACACGCAATGGCTTCAAAATCAAGAAAACGATTTGTGCACGTTGGTGAAGTTTGCTTGTGAACAATTTTCTGACGAAAGCCCCGACTATGATGCCTTCGGTCGTCAATACAGGCCTCGCATGAGTTCATTCTTATCTCGTCTTTATTCCATTTTGCTACCCGATAGCATCACGTACGACAGTCGCGTGGCGGCAACGATGGGATTATTTATTCGAGAGTTTTGCGTACTGCACAAAATCAATCTTCCTGAAGAATTGTGCTTGATCCGACTTCAAGGTTGGGGGAAAGATAAAAAAGAAAACGGGCGCAACGCCGGTTGGGGAACGAATGAATTTTCGTCCATTGACAAGATTAAGAAGCGCCCCTTAAAAGAAAGAAGCTACGCAAAATCCAACATTTTGGCGTCTTGGTTAGTCAATGAATCCATTCGTCTGGCAAGACAGTCTCAAGATTGCCCCGCTTGGATTAAAGAGGGGAACGCCGTGCGAAAAGTGGAAGCCGCCTTTTATATGATGGGGGCGAAGCTGCCGCTTTATCGAGAAGTGGAGCCGACGTTTTAGTCATCGAGCTCTCTAAGCGAAAGTTATAAAACGCTTGATTGTCGGTCAATGACAGGTGACGACTTGCGTTTCCAACAAAATCTGACAACTAATACCAACCGTAGTTTTCGTCCTCTTTTTCTTTTTGCGGTCGCTTGAGAAGTTCTTTTGTTGCATCGGAAAAATCCAGCGTGAGCCCCATGTAGCTTAACAAGGTTGAGATGGTCGAAAATTTCGCATCGCCCCCTTTCTCAATCTTAATGATCGTTTTCCTACTGATACCTGTGCTCTCTTCCATTTCCGTCAAGGTGTACCCCAACTGCTTGCGACGTAGGCGTAAGGTTGCACCGAGCGTTTCAGGTTTAAGAGCGTAGGCATGGAAAAAAGGCTTTTGCATTGTTGTTTTCTCAAGTGTACTAAAGTTCACTTTTTGGAAGAAAAATGGATATTGTGTAGTTTACTACACGAAAACGGCAAGAGCTTTTGACCCTTGCCGTTTTGCCTAAAGCACGGAATGCTTTTGGGAATTAGAAAGCAGCGATGTGACCGTCAGTACGTTTTTCGGTACCGGCGCACAAGACCCCGTTGTCATCACGCAAAATCACTTGACCGCGACCCATGTGATAGGGGTCGGGTTGAACCACAATGTCGTGGCCCATGCGTTGAAGTTTGCGAATGATGTGGTTAGGCGTATCTTGTTCGACTTCCACCTTCTTACCACCGATCCATTGCCAACGCGGCGCATCCAACGCTTGTTGCGGATTCAAACCGAAGTCAATCATGTTCATGATGACTTGCAAGTGAGCTTGCGGTTGCATCCAGCCACCCATGATGCCCAAAGCGGAGATGGGCTTATCACCTTGGCTGATGAAGGCCGGAATAATCGTGTGGTACGGACGCTTGCCACCTTCGTAGGCGTTCGGATGGGTCGGATCAAAGCGGAAGTTTTGAGCGCGGTCGTTCAAAGAAATGCCCGTGCCCGGAATCACGATACCGGAACCAAAGCCACGGAAGTTACTTTGAATCATGCTCACCATATTGCCCTCGGCGTCGGCCGTGGCAAAGTAGACGGTGGAGCTGTAGCGCGGATCGCCCACTTCAGGCATCAAAGCGCTATCCATTTTGATGAGCTTACGACGATCGTCAGCATAGCGTTCCGACAAGAGTTGTTCGCTCGTGACCAACATACGAGAGGGTTCTGCCACGTATTCCATCGTATCGACGAAGGCCAACTTCATGGCTTCGATTTGCTTATGCATCGTATCGACCGTGTCGCGTTCACCGAATTCAAAGCCCTTTAAGATGTTCAAAGCCATCAAAACGGTGATGCCGTGGCTGTT
>USIM01000077.1 GCA_900554675.1 uncultured Sutterella sp. | reverse complement strand
CTTGTTAATTACTCGGTTAAAGATTATTAAACCTAAAAATCAATGGTTTGAATGACTATTTTTGTAGAAATTAATAACAAAAAGAAGAAAGCAGCAAGAACTATGAAAACTTACGGATTCTGACGAATTATGAGTCTTTTGATCGCCATTTTTCAATCCGATGTGTTATGTTTATGAGTTAGTACTTTTATCTAGTTTGAAGGGCTCAAAATGAAACTTTGTGGCTTTGATGTGGGTTTAGATCAGCCGATTTTCTTGATGGCCGGTCCCTGTGTGATCGAAAGCGAGCAAATGGTGCTCGATATCGCCAAAGAAATGAAGGCCATCTGTGATGACCTTGGTATTCACTATATCTTTAAGGCCAGTTACGATAAAGCCAATCGTACGTCCGGTCATAGCTTCCGCGGTCCCGGTATTGAGGACGGGTTAAAGCTCTTGGCTCACGTTCGCGAAACGGTGGGTGTACCGGTTGTCACTGACGTTCATACGGCCCAAGATGTGCCGATGGTGGCTCAATACGTGGATGTGTTACAAACGCCTGCTTTCTTGTGCCGTCAAACGGACTTTATCCGTGCTTGTGCTCAGTCAGGGAAGCCCGTCAATATTAAAAAGGGTCAATTCTTGTCGCCTCATGACATGAAAAACGTGATCGAAAAGGCCCGAGAAGCCGCCCGTGAAGTGGGTTTAGATGAAGATATGTTCATGGCCTGCGAACGTGGCGCAAGTTTTGGTTACGGCAACTTGGTAAGCGACATGCGCTCTTTGGCAATTATGCGCGAAACGGGTGCTCCTGTTGTCTTTGATGCAACGCACTCTGTGCAATTGCCCGGTGGCAATGGCACGAGTTCTGGTGGTTGCCGAGCTCATGTCCCGGTGTTGTCTCGAGCAGCTGTCGGTGTGGGGATTGCCGGTTTATTTATGGAAACGCATCCCAATCCGAGTTGCGCCAAGAGTGACGGTCCCAACATGGTGCCGTTGGCTCGTATGCATGATTTGTTGGAAAGTTTGGTGGCGATTGACCGCGTGGTGAAGGCTCGCCCCTTCTTAGAAAACGAATTTTAGTTAAAATGGCGGGCAAGGACTGGGGTCTGAACCCGCTTCAATTTTTTTGTTTCGCGCATGCTTTTGTGCGTGTCTAATCTTCTTAATTTGGGGAATGAAAAACATGTCTACGATCAATGCCATTATTGCTCGTGAAGTTTTAGATAGCCGCGGCAACCCGACGGTTGAATGCGACGTCTATTTGGATTGCGGTATTTGCGGCCGTGCTGCAGTGCCCTCTGGTGCCTCCACGGGTATTCGCGAAGCACTTGAATTGCGCGATAAAGATGAACGTTATTGCGGCAAAGGCGTGATGACGGCTATTGAAAACGTTCACGCCAAGATTAATCCCGCTTTGATCGGTTTCGATGTGACGCAACAAGCCAGCATCGATATGCAAATGATCGAATTGGACGGTACGGAAAATAAGAGCAACTTGGGTGCCAACGCCATGTTGGGTGTTTCCATGGCTTGCGCTCGTGCTGCTGCTCAATTTACCGAACAATCCCTCTATCGCTATTTGGGCGGTATGGGCGCTGTTCAAATGCCGGTTCCGATGATGAACGTCATCAACGGTGGCGCACACGCCAACAACAACTTGGACATCCAAGAATTCATGATCATCCCGTTGGGCGCTCCGAGCTTCCGTGAAGCCGTCCGCTACGGTGCTGAAACGTTTCATGCCTTAAAGAAGATCATCAACTCTCGTGGCATGAGCACGGCTGTGGGCGATGAAGGCGGTTTTGCTCCCAACATCGATAGCCACGAAGAAGCCATCGAATTGATTATTGAAGCCATCAAGGCTGCTGGTTACGAACCGGGCAAGGACATTGCCATCGGTTTGGACTGCGCTGCCAGCGAATTCTACGAAGACGGTAAGTACGTTCAAAAGGGCCAAGGCAAGACCTACACGGCTGAAGAATGGATTGAAGTCTTGGAAGCTTGGGTTAAGAAGTACCCGATCATCTCCATCGAAGACGGTATGGCTGAAGTCGACTGGGAAGGTTGGAAGAAGTTGACGCAAGCTTTGGGTCGTCGTGTCCAATTGGTGGGCGATGACTTGTTTGTGACGAACCCGACGATTTTGCGTGAAGGCATCGAAAAGGGTGTGGCTAACTCCATTTTGATTAAGGTTAACCAAATCGGTACGTTGTCCGAAACGTTGGCTGCTATTGAAATGGCTAAGCGCGCCGGTTACTCCGTCGTGGTTTCTCACCGCTCCGGTGAAACCGAAGATAGCTTCATTGCTGACTTGGCTGTGGCTGTGAACGCCGGTCAAATCAAGACGGGTTCCATGAGCCGTAGCGACCGTATCGCCAAGTACAACCAATTGCTTCGCATTGAAGAAGAACTTGACGATCAAGCTGTTTATCCGGGCCGCGATGCATTCTATTGCATTAAGGAATGGACCATCTAACGTTAACTAAGAAACGTTAGGAAAGTAGAGCCCCGACATGATAACTCCGAAGCGAATTTTTATTTTCCTTTGCGGGTTATGCCTGTTGGGGCTTTATACATTGATTTTCGGACAAGGCGGTTACGTTCGTATGTTTACGCTCGCTGAAGATTTAGCGATGTTGCAAAACGACAACCGTGAAGTTCGAGAAGATAATGAACGCATGTCTGCGGAATTAAAATCCCTGCAAACGGGGTTGGGAGCCATTGAAGAGCGTGCTCGCTATGACTTAAACATGGTGCGAGCCGGTGAAGTGTTGTTCCGTATTCAACGTCCGCAAAAGACACTGCCGGGCACTGAGATCCCGGCAGATATCATCAACGATCCGTTGTACAACCCCAACGCTAAAGAGCCGTCGGGCGATGCCCAACCGTTACTTTAGTTAACGCTTGTGGGTGTCATTCCTGGCACTTTGCCATTGACGTCAAACTCCACTTGGCGTTTCAATTTATAAAGCACCTTATCAATAATCTCGTCTTTGGCGAGGGGTTCGATTGTCTTTAAGGTTTCGCCCGTTTTTTCATTTTCTAATTCGCTGTACATCCAAAAGTTTTCTTTATCGGTGTAAAGCGTCAGACTTTCGACAGATTCGAAATTGGCGATGCACTTAAAAGAGAAAAGGCGCGCCCATTGTTTATGCAACGTTGTTTGACCGGAGAGCTCCAAGTGAACAGAATCCAATTTGAGAGAATTGATGTGATCGTCCGTTAACCATTCTGTGACGGCATTGGTAATTTTTTGGAGCATTTTCTCTAACTGATCTTCCGAAAATGCCATTTCAGGCGCCTCCCCCATACCTTGCGGATGGCGGATGAGTTTTTCGGCTTCAGTGATGAGAAAACGAGGATCAAAATCTAAAAGTTGATCAATGATTTCATCGCGTGTGTAGACCTGGACTTTGCCGGTTTCGGCATCCATGCTCAATAAAACGTGGTAAAGGAAATTAAACATCCAAAGGGTTTGACCTTCGGGTTTTACGTAAAAATCTCCATGGCGTAAACCGCCTTGAACCTTTTCGGGCAAAATTTGCTCAACAATGTCTTCCAGGGCAATGCGCGATTGATTAACATTGCCTTCGAGATCAACTTGACCGCTATAGAAATAATAGTCACCGTCAATGCGAGCTTTGAAGGCAAAGCCCACGATTTGATTGGTCATATTCTTTTGATTTCTAAAGTCATCAACGATACGAGCCAGGTTATTTAATAAACGCTTTTCACTAAAGCCTGTGATGGGATAACCCCCGTTGAGGTTTAATGACAAGAGATTACCGAGAAAATGGAAATAACCGGCTAGGGGCTTATGAGAAAAGCCCCAACCCATAATATCGTTGTTGTGGACATCAAAGAAATGTGTTGCCATTAGTTTGCGTCTTTTTTGTTGTGATTAAAGAGGGCGTGTAAATCGTCAATCGAGAATTTTTCGGTTTTACCGCAGAAGTCACACGTGACTTCCAAGCCACCTTGTTCTTGGCAGGCTTGAAGGGCTTCCACTTCACCTAAATTCAAAATCATGGCTTCGACACGTTCACGAGAACACGTACAGGCAAAGCGAGGTTCTTGTTCTTCAAAATATTCGGGCTTTTCTTCCCAGAATAAACGGTGAGCGATTTCTTTAGCCGGAAGCGTTAAAAGCTCTTCGTCTTTAATGGTGTCAGCCAACGTTTCAATTCGATTGAGAGCTTCGGGGTCATCGACAATGCCTTCGTCTTTACCGCCAAATCCCGGCATCTTTTGGATTAAAAGACCACCGATATTGTTTTCATCGGCCGCTAACCACAAGCGCGTGTGAATTTGTTCGGACTGTTGCATGTAAAGTTCGAGCCCTTGAGCAATGGAGTCGCCTGCCAAAGACACAACGCCTTGATAGAGAGGTTCGCCTTCGCGACGATCCTTGGGATCAAGCATAATGGCGCAACGACCGCCACCATTGACGTTAATTAAATCCTTGGTTGTCGCATCGGCAGCCACCACGGCATCGTGTTGCAATTTGGCAGAAGCTCGAACCATTAAGCCATTACGGACTTCAACAATGGCTAAACGCACAGGGCCGTCACCTTGCACTTGCATGATGAGTGAGCCTTCAAATTTAATGGAACTGGCCAATAACAAAGCCCCGGCCGTCATTTCGCCCAAAAGATGCGTGACCGGCAACGGATAGTGTCGGAATTCTCGCATGGCTTTCCATGCCGTATTCAAACGAACAACGGCCCCTTTAACGGGGGTCGGTGTGAAGATAAAACGCAAAATAGAATCGTTCATTTGTGTAGCCTTTCTTAATCGTTCGGTATTCATGGGCACGCTCAATGTAGTGTTTGGCGTTTTTCTCAATCAAAGCCTTTTCTTCAGGCGTTAAAGATCGTACAACGCGAGCAGGAGACCCCAAAAGTAAAACACCTTCAGGAAATTCTTTATTCTCTGCCACAAGCGCACCGGCACCAACTAATGTATAGGGCGCTATTTTCGCACGATTAAGAACAATTGCACCCATCCCAATTAAAGAATTGTCACCA
>USIM01000076.1 GCA_900554675.1 uncultured Sutterella sp. | reverse complement strand
CAACGTCGTGGAAAATTAACTACAGTCTTGAGTTTGGTCACAGTGTTTTATCTCGTTTAAGCAAGGTCAACACACTGCATCGACGCCAAGTGGAGCAAGCCGGGTTCTTAGTTTTAAAGGCCCCTGGCATTCCTTCCATTTTGGTTGAAACGGCCTTTATCAGTAACCCTCAAGAAGAGAAAAAGTTAAAGACGTCCAGCTATCAACAAAAGGTAGCAGTCGCCATTCTCGAAGGTATTCGCCAACAAGTCGCGAAAAACGACTCGATTATGCAAGGTTAATTTTTGAAACGCCTCGAGACTTTTCGGGCAGTTTCAGAGAATTAAAGTTAAAATAACGCTATCTTTTTAGTTTATTCACAAGGACATCGCAATCATGGCTCTTGTCTCTTTACGCCAATTATTGGATCACGCCGCTGAAAACGGTTACGGCGTGCCGGCTTTTAACGTCAACAATCTGGAACAAGTTCAAGCAATCATGTCGGCCGCTCAAGAAGTGGGCGCCCCCGTCATCATGCAAGCCTCTGCCGGCGCTCGTCGTTACACGGGTGAATTGTTCTTGAAGCACTTGATTGAAGCTGCAGTGGAATCCTATCCGGACGTCCCCGTCTGTATGCACCAAGACCACGGTCAAAATCCGGCTGTCTGCCAAGGCGCCATGCGCATGGGCTTTACGTCCGTGATGATGGACGGCTCTTTGGAAGCTGACGGTAAGACCATTGCCTCTTTTGACTACAACGTTGACGTTACCCGTCGCGTGGTGGAAATGGCTCACTGCATCGGTGTGAGCGTTGAAGGCGAACTCGGTTGCTTGGGCTCCCTTGAAACGATGAAGGGCGACAAGGAAGACGGTCACGGCGCTGACGCCAAGATGACCCGCGATCAACTTTTAACGGACCCAGATCAAGCCGCTGACTTCGTTGCTCAAACGCAATTGGATGCATTGGCCATTGCCATCGGTACGAGCCACGGTGCTTACAAGTTCTCTCGTAAGCCCACGGGTGACATTTTGTCGATCGAACGTGTGAAGGAAATTCACCGTCGCTTGCCCAACACTCACCTCGTGATGCACGGCTCCTCCTCTGTTCCGCAAGAATACTTGGCTGAAATCCGTGAATTCGGCGGTGATATGCGCGAAACGTATGGTGTGCCGGTTGAAGAAATTCAAGAAGCCATCAAGCACGGTGTTCGTAAGGTCAACATTGACACCGACATCCGTTTGGCCATGACGGCTGCTACGCGTCGCTACTTGGTTGAAAACCCTTCTAAGTTTGACCCGCGTGAATACTTAAAGGCCGCTCGTCAAGCCGCTTACGAGCTCTGCAAGAAGCGTTACCTTGAATTCGGTTGCGAAGGCCAAGGTGCTCGCATGAAGGCTGTCGACCTCTTTACGATGGCCAAGCGCTATGAAAAGGGCGAATTAAAGCAAAACATCATCTAATTTTTAGATGATCAAGGGCAGCCTCGCTGCCCTTTCTTGTTCTTATCAGCGAACTGACAAAAAACTATGACCACACACACCAACGACGCTAAAGACCTCAAAGGGAAAACCGGCCTTCGTCGCTTGATTAATGCTTTTCATTATTCTCAAGACGGCTTTATGGCTGCCTATAAAAATGAAGAAGCTTTTCGACAAGAATTCTGGCTTTTGATCGCTGCCGTTATCCTTGCAACGCTTTTGCCGTTTTCGATGACGGGCGTAGCCGCAGTGGCGATTGCTCACCTGTTCTTGCTCATCGTTGAAATTTTAAATTCGGCCATTGAAGCGGCCATTGACCGTATCGGCTCTGAAATTCACCCCTTGTCCAAGCGTGCCAAGGACATGGGCAGTTGTGCCGTTTTGATGGCGATTGCCGTTGTCGTCATCACGTGGTTAACGTTACTCGTTGATGCTTTTTTGCTCTGATGAAATTCTGCGTATTTTTGAGCAAAGTTTTTCCTCTCTACGCTAGAAAATCATTAGAATTAGATAGGTTAGGGCAGGCGCGGTGCCTGTCGAAATTTTGGATAAATTAGGGATTGAACGATCATGCCCATTCTTGATACTTCGTTGCACTCCTTGGAGCGCGTCTACCGCGGCAAAGTGCGTGACAGCTACCTCGTCGATGACGATAAGTTGCTCATTGTTGTTTCTGACCGCATCTCTGCCTTTGACGTGATTCTTGATGACCCGATTCCTTACAAGGGTCAAGTTTTGCAAGCTTTAACCGACTTTTGGTTTGAAAAGTTCAAGGACGTCGTTCCTAACCACTTAACCGGTATTGCTCCGGAAAGTGTGGTAGAAGCTGACGAAATCGACCAAGTGAAGGGCCGCGCTGTTGTTGCGATGAAGCTCAAACCCATTCCTATCGAATGTGTGGTTCGTGGCTATATTATCGGTGGTGGTTGGAAGGACTACCAAGCCACGGGTAAGGTTTGTGGCATTGAATTGCCGACTGGCTTAAAGCAAGCTCAAAAGTTACCGGAACCTATCTTTACACCGGCTGCGAAGGCTGAAGTGGGTACGCACGACGAAAACATCTCTTTTGAGAAGGCCGTCGAGATGGTTGGCGAAGATGTCGCTACCCAAATCCGTGACTACTCCGTCAAGCTCTACAAGTTGGCAAGCGAATTCGCTCTCACCAAGGGCATCATCATTGCCGATACGAAGTTTGAATTCGGTTTGGATGAAAACGGCACGGTTCGTTTGATGGACGAAGTCTTAACGCCTGACTCTTCTCGCTTCTGGCCTGCCGATCAATATCAAGAAGGCATTTCTCCTCCGTCCTTTGACAAGCAATTCATGCGTGATTGGTTAGAAACCCAACCGTGGAACAAGACGGCTCCGGCTCCTCGTGCTCCTGAAGAAATTTTGGAAAAGACGTCCTTGAAGTATCGCGAAGCCTTAAAGCGCATCGCCGATCGTGACGTTATTTAATTTCTGATCGCATCGGAATCAGTGGCGCGAGAGCAAAAAAAGCTTTTCGCGCCCTTCTCGTTTTTTTAGATATTGTTTTTAGGAAAGAAAAAATGCAAAACGCTCCGCTCGTTGGCGTCGTGATGGGCTCCAACTCTGACTGGGATGTCATGAAAAACGCTTGCGATATTCTCAAGGAATTCGGTGTTCCGTTTGAAGCTCAAGTCGTCTCCGCTCACCGCATGCCCGATGAAATGTTCGAGTACGCCGAAATGGCTCAAGAACGTGGTCTGAAGTGCATTATCGCGGGTGCCGGTGGCGCTGCTCACTTGCCGGGCATGTTGGCTGCTAAGACCGTTGTGCCGGTATTGGGCGTGCCTATTCCCTCTCGTTACTTGCGTGGCGAAGACTCTTTGCTCTCGATCGTTCAAATGCCCAAGGGCGTACCTGTGGCCACGTTTGCCATCGGTGAAGCCGGTGCCGGCAATGCTGCTCTTTACGCTATCCAAATGTTGGCCGCTGCCGGTGATGAAGAGATGCGTGAAAAGATTCAAGCTTTCCGTAAAGCTCAAAACGCCAAAGCTCGCAACATGACTTTGCCCCTTTAATCCACAAGGACAATATTCATGCAAAAGAAGTTACCGTTAAACCCCGGCGCGACCCTCGGCATGATGGGTGGCGGTCAGTTGGGTCGCATGTTTGCGATTGAAGCTGCTTACATGGGTTATCACGTCACGGTTTTGGAACCCGGTCAAGGGTCTCCCGCCGCTGAAGTCTCCTTAAAGCACATCGCTCAACCTTATTTGAGCGAAGAAGGTTTAAAAGAGTTGGCTCAAACGTCTGAGGCCGTGAGTACGGAATTTGAAAACGTTCCGGCGCAAGCGCTCGACAATTTGGCTCAATCTTGCTTTGTGGCCCCTCCGGGTTCGGCTGTTGCTGTTGCCCAAGACCGCAATGTTGAAAAGAACTTTATCGAAAACGTGGCCAAGGTTCCGGTAGCGCCGAACGCTGCGATTTTAAGTGCAGCTGACATTGACAAGGTCTCTGACGATCTTTTCCCCGCCATCTTAAAGACGGCCCGTTTGGGTTATGACGGCAAGGGCCAAGTTTTGGTCGAAAACCGCGAAGACTTGCACCGCGCTTTTGTTGAACTCAAAGAAGTCGATTGCATTTTGGAAAAGCGCTTGCAATTGCACCGTGAAGTTTCTGTCATCGTCGCTCGTGGTGCAGACGGTCAAACGGCAACGTTCCCCGTGTGTGAAAACCTCCACCGTAGCGGCATTTTGGCCGTTACCGTGATGCCTGCTCGCGTTGAAGAAGAAACGAGTCAAAAGGCCCGTCAATTCGCCACGCAAATCGTGGATGCTTTGGGCTACATCGGTGTGCTTTGCGTTGAATTTTTCGTGCTCAAAAACGGCGATATTGTTGCCAATGAAATGGCGCCGCGCCCGCACAACTCCGGCCACGCCACAATTGACGCATGCTGGAGCAACCAATACGAACAACAACTTCGTTGCATGACGGGTCAACCTTTGGCTGATACGACGCAACACTCCCCGGCTGTCATGCTCAATTTGTTGGGTGACATTTGGTACGAAGGTGAAGAAATGCGAGAACCGGCTTGGGATAAGGTTTTAGCCATCCCCGGCGCCAAACTTCACCTCTACGGTAAGGCTCAAGCTCGCCGTGCCCGCAAGATGGGCCACGTGACATGTTTGGGTCGTACGATGGAAGAAGCCTTAAACTGCGCTCGCCAAGTGGCTAACGTTTTAGGTTTACCGGAGCCCCAATAATGCAAACGCCTGTTGATGAAAGAGCAATTCGTGCGGCTGTCGACGTTTTAGAGTGCTCGGGCCTCGTGGCCATGCCCACTGAAACGGTTTACGGCCTTGCGGCCAATGCCGATGATGAAAAGGCAGTACACAAAATTTTTGCGGCCAAAAACCGTCCGGCCGATCATCCGTTGATTGTTCACATCACGGGCGAAGAAGCATTGGATCATTGGGCCGTGGATATTCCTCAGTCAGCTTATACGTTGGCAAGAAAATTCTGGCCAGGCCCCTTGACCATGATTTTGAAAAAGGCCGATCATGTCGGTGCTTGGGTCACGGGCGGTCAAGATAGCGTCGGTCTTCGTGCACCGTCTCACCCTTGGGCCCGCGCATTGAT
>USIM01000075.1 GCA_900554675.1 uncultured Sutterella sp. | reverse complement strand
ACCAGTACGCCACCGGCACCGATAGCAGCGACCATGACGCTACTGACCAAAGCCCCCAGTCGTGCTGAACGATCGTCTTTGGCGTTGGTAAGCGCCTGAGCATAAATTTGCGTGGTTGTCACGCCGACAATCAGCGACGCACAAGCTCCAAGATCGACTCCTATACCACGACCAAAGAGACTTAAATAGTTAATGCCTGTTGCTTGAGTAAGTGTCTGCGCACCATCAATCACGGCCCCCAATCCACCACTCATCTTTAAGACCAAGTAGCCGCAAACGACCATTGAAATGTAGATTAAAACGAGTTTGACAAGACCGGCCATCCCGGCGCCTTTCGATCCACCCACGACCACATAAGCAGCCATAAAAAACATCGAGAGAAATAACGCCGACACCAAAGACATATTGGGTGCAATGACAGCAATAACCGAAGTAGCGGCAATAAGTTGAGATAGGATATTGATGAAGGTGCCGAAAGAATTTAAAAAGGACGCATAAAGACCGACACGACGGCCATACTCTTTACCCACAATGCCTAGAAGTGTTCGACCGTTTTCCTTACGAATCGCATTGGAAAAACCAAAAGCCAGAACAAGACAAGCCAGACCCGCTCCCAAGCAATACCACCAAGCACTCATCCCATAGAGAAACGCTAACTGAGCCGTTCCGATCGTGCAAGCACCCCCGATGATTGTCCCTAAAATAAGACCACTCACTAAGCCTGCGCCCGTCTTGGCACTCGCCTTTCCAAGGTGACTGCTCCAAAACACTATCGCTAAGATGCTACAAACGCTCAGTAATACGCCCCAAATCATTGACAGCTTTCTCCCAATGGAAAAGAGGCGTTAACCACCTCTTTTTCCATAGTGCTAATGACAACCGTTGATCCGATCAATAAATCCTGTGAACACGCCGAATGCGATGGGCATACTTTGCGTATCCTGGATGTCAAAATCGGCTTTATGGTGGCCGTGATGTCGGCAACCCCAACGGAAGAGCCCGCCTTGACCTCCGTGATCCACAACGCGCTTGAGCATCATCGTATAGTCTTCACTGCCGGCAGGACGTCTTAAATCAACCACATTCTTGACACCATCAACGGTCTTAGCAACCTCACGGACAATATCTAAGATTTCGGGGCAGTCCACAATTGTTGTCGCGTCACCCACCCGTTTAACTTCTGCCTCAACCTCGTAAGCCAATGCATTGCCTTTGACAATCGTTTCAACGGCGCGTCCCATGTAGTCGTTCACTTCGGCCGTCTCGCCCCTGACTTCAGCTTGGATGTAAGCATGAAC
This sequence comes from uncultured Sutterella sp., assembly GCA_900554675.1. GTDB lineage: Bacteria > Pseudomonadota > Gammaproteobacteria > Burkholderiales > Burkholderiaceae_F > Aphodousia. Next base: position 3,782 of record USIM01000075.1, on the reverse strand, counting down.
CGGCGTAATGTTTCGACCTTCGCCAGCCGTTAAACGACCGACGGCCACACGCGAGGCTCCATCACCGTGACGGGGAATACCCACCAACATCATCGATGTTGCGCAAGCTGCCATTAAGGCACTATGGCCTTTGTGGGGTTGGTTGCCGGCATGAGACGGAGTGCCGGTGAAGGAAATATCAAACTTGGTACTGGCTAACACGCCACTATGCACCAAACCGATTTCTCCGGGCTCAATCACACCACCGCAGTGGGAGGCAAGAATGACATTGACGTCATCCAAAATGCCTGAGTGGGCTATGGCAACTGCCCCTCTGACACCTTCTTCTGCGGGTTGGAAAACAATCTTGATTGTGCCCGTTAGATGATCTTGATTTTCAATCACCCAACGCGCAACGGCTAAACCCAAAGCCGTATGCCCATCGTGCCCGCAAGCATGCATGATTCCCTTGCGTTGAGAGCGGAAACCCTCTTTATTCAATTAAAAGCGCGTCCATATCAAATCGGAAAGCACTCACCGGCCCCTTGCGACCGGTTTCTAGTACCGCGACACAACCCGTTAACTCATCAATTTCTTCGATGAAGGACGCCGGAACCCCATTGGCAATGGCTCTAGCAATCTCGCGCTTAATCAAGTCGGGGTTGCGTCCCATGACCCAATCCGGATCAATGATTTCGTGTCCCACCAAAACCTTTTTAAAGCCCAAAGCTTTTAAGCGATTAACCACCAAATAAGTGGTTTCAAACTCCGTCCACCCTTCTTCCGGGCGTTGATGCAACGCCCGGCGAGTGGCAATCATTTCTTCAAAAATGGATTGACTCATTTTGACCTTCTTTCATCAGATCAACATGACAGAACGTACGTAGGTTGCGGCAATAGCAACAATCATCACCGGAATCGAGCGACGAATCAATTGGAACGGATCCACACCGCTCAAACCCGCCACAGCAATCGTGACACCTGCCACCGGACTCATCGAGCGACCCATGCCGCTAGACAATTGAAGCGGTGACAACATGAAGGCGGCATTACCACCCACATGAGCTGCAGCATCAGGAATCATCGGTGCAAAGCTAAAGAACGAAGCATTACCCGAGCCCGTCACCATGGCAGAACACACGACAATTAAGAACATGACCGTAAAGACCGCCACGGCACCGGCGTCCATGGAAGAAACCGATTGAATGATCGTATTGATACCACCCGACTTCGTCAGCCCGGCCGCAAAGACTTCAGCACACACAATCAAAAAGACGGTGGAGGTAAAGACCTTACCCATGCCTTGCGGATAGGCGCGCAGAGTTTCTAACGAGTCTTTGAGGTTTCTGCGACGCAAACCGTCAACAACAAAGGCAATGAGCATGGAGGTAATCAATGCCGTTACCACTTCCATGCGAATGCCCTTATAAACCAAAGGCGAGAAAACAAAGAGCAAGAACACCGGAACCAACGGGAAAATGGCGTAAAAGACAGGCACAGATTGCGTTGCCTTGTCGTCTTGTTCGATGTTAGGCAATTCAAAGTCAGCCTGCGTTAACTTACCGCTTGCCAAATCCTTCTTATCGAAATAACGTTGGACAAAGAAGTGAGCAACGAGCATGAATGGGACGATAAACCAACCGATTCGCCATTGGACATTTAAGAAAAAGTCCATGACGTGCATATTGGTTAAGTCAGCGGCCAACAAAGAATTGGATCCCGAAGGACCGAAGCAGGCACAACCACCCACCAAAATCGTAGCAGCGGCCGATTGACGAGACACGCCCGCTGCGATCAAGACGGGATAAAGCGAGACCATCAACAACAAAGCAAGACCGGCTGCCGACGGAATAAATACGTTCAAAAGCATGCTTAAAGCAAAGCCGGCCGTCATCACCAAATAGGGTGAGTGAATCATTTCAAGCGGTTTGATACTCAAGCGCACCAAGGCCTTAGAGGCACCGATTCTGTCCATATAGTAGGAAAAACCGGCAATGGCCATAATGTTCATACCCAAACCGGCCGTGCGCGTTTGAAGCAAATTGGTCACGATTTGAACGATATCAAGAGCGGCCAAATTAGTCGCTTTTTTGCCCGTTAAAATCGGATCGGGCGAAATAATCGTGACGACACTTAAAGTGATCAAACCCACAAAAAGCAAAACACCCGGAGCATAGTACTTTTTGATAATAAGATAAGCGGCCGCAAAGACCGAAGCAAAGACAATCAGAATTCCCAACATACGAGACTCCTTATTGCGTTTAAAAGCAATGAAAATTGTGTTGGATACGTTTAATTATGAGCGCTTCAAAGTGCTGTGATAACTGGCATTGGGGAAAGTCAGGAGGGAAAATCTAAGCAAAACGCATTGGTTTTGAGAGACTTTTTCTGAGAGTGCAAAAAAGCGCTTTTTTTGTTGACGGATGTGTAATGAGCTTACTTGGTTTGTTCGCTCAAAAGGGTCAAGATCTTCGGTGCAACGCCGGTCGTATCGGCCTTACCGTCCGGGCCCAAAACGTGAACACGCGTTTCGGTATCGGAGAGCTTTTGCAAGTAGATCACGTATTGCGGAGCATCCACGGGCTTGCTGCGACCAAAGGCATTGCTCCAGAAGCCTTGTTCGTCACGCTTTTGTTGTTCGTATTCTTCGTCCAAATAACGGACCAAGAAGAAACCACGAGAGCGGTCACGGTCTTCAACCGTAAAGCCCATGCGGTCAATGGCCAAAGCGCGTTCAAACCCTTCTTTGACGAACAAGCTCGTAGCCACACCTTCAGCGTTTTGTTCCAATTGAGAGATAGACTCAACCGGTTGGTAACGAGTCAAATCTTCCACGGTCTTTTCACGCTCGGCCTTCGTTTGAGAAACAGCCTTGGGATTGAATTCCATGTTGATACGTTGAGCCATACGGGTCAACATTTCAGCTTCCATTTCCGGATCGCTCGGGCCGGGTTGCCAAACAGTGGTTTCGTTGTCGCCACCGATGCTCTTGACCACTTCGACCATTGAGCGGTGCGTAATAAAGATATCGGTACCACCCGTTGCAGAGCGTTCCATACGGGCACGGTATTGGTCACGTTCGCCGGTGGAGTAAACCAAATCAACAACCTTACCCAAGGTTGCGCGGATCACGTCTTGCGGCAACTTGGCGCGATTTTCGGCCCAGTTGGTTTCCATCACACCAGTGGCAGCATCTTGGCGCAACAAGCTCAAACCGATCGTGTGCCAGAAGTCTTGGGCGATGGGCCAGGTTTGTTCCGGCGTCAAATTCACATGAATCCAGCGGTTATTGCCTTCACGCATCACCTTAGCGATTTCACCTTCGGGCAAAATGGTCGTTGTCACTTGAGTTGCGCCTTGCGTTTGAGAAGCGTCAACTTGTTGGCTAGCCAACACCGTTTGCGGACGCGTCGGCACTGCATAACGGTCAGAGGTCGGGACTTGCGTCAAATCCGGCGGCACTTCCAACGGAGCACGAGAGGCACTCGTTTCGTACTGAATCTTGTCGTTTGAAAAATCCACACCCAAAACGGAGCAAGCGGATAAAACAACCGGCATTGCCAAAATAAGGCTCGTGCGAACTAATTTTTTCATAAAACTTCCTAACCACTTAAGGTTCACCCTTGGGCGTCTTAAGTTTTTTTACTAAAGCAATTTTTTAATTTTACCTAACCTTATGAAATAAGGCTTAGAAACCCACGAAAGATAATAAATTTTTACCCACGTAGACAAAGAGGATGTCGAGCGGAGCCGTGAGCGAGTCGGGAAAGAACTCGCCGCGGTTGAGACGGTAGGCCTCTCGG
>USIM01000074.1 GCA_900554675.1 uncultured Sutterella sp. | reverse complement strand
TACGAAAATACTAATGTTATATGGTACTAGGTATGCCACCAATACATCCATGTTGACAGGCGTCTTAATCGCCCCCTCACGCTCATGGTAGATAATCAAATGTTCATCAACGCTCAAGTGCCCGTAATTCAAGTAGCCTGCCACTTTTTGCATCACGTTAACGGCTTTGGGATGTTGGCGCTGAAACGCTCTAAGAAGTTTTCTGACACGATCGTCTCGCGTCAATTCAATCGCGCGATCTTGTTCACAAATCGTGAACTGTTGTGATGGCGTGGCCGTCTCTCTGATGACCACTGCCGTGGGATCTGTGGGTGGCGTTGAGCACCCCAAAAGTGACACCGAAATGATGCCACTCAATAACCAACCAAGTCGTTTATCGACATTAAAGCGCATTCGCACGTTCCAGAGCAAAATCCTCGGGATAATCTTTGCCTTCAAACGTTGCCCATTCCCAAGCGGTGGGCTAAAAGAGCCCTTAACAATTGGTTATTTAATCCATGACCGGATTTATAGGCACTGTAGCGAGCCAATAGAGGATGGCCTAAAACATAAAGGTCACCCATGGCGTCCAAAATCTTGTGTTTGACAAACTCGTCTTGGGCACGAAGACCGTCACGATTAAGAATTTTTGCCTCATCCATCACAACGGCATTTTCAAGCGTACCGCCTTGAGCTAAGCCGATTGAACGAAGCATTTCAACGTCTTGAACGAAACCGAAGGTACGGGCTCGAGAAACGGCATTCTTGTACGTTGTTTCTGCCATATCAACTTCGGTAAATTGCACCGTTGCATCAATCGCAGGATGACCGAAATTAATGGAAAAAGCGAGTTTATAACCTTCATGAGGTTCAAGCATCGCCCATTTGTCCCCATCGATTACCTTAACGGGCTTTAACACACGCACAAAACGCTTAGGGGCCTCTTGTTCGACAACACCTGCAGCCTGAATCAAGAACACAAAGCTCGCTCCTGAACCGTCCATGATAGGAATTTCAGAAGCATCTACGTCCACATAACAGTTGTCAATCCCCAAACCGCTCAACGCACTCATCAAGTGTTCAATAGTGGAGATTTTCACATTGCCTTCATTTAAGGTCGTTGCCATTCGCGTATCGTTAACGCGAGTTGCCTCTGCGGGCATCACCACTGGCGGATCCAAATCCACACGCGTGTAAACAATGCCGGTGTCGGGGTCAGCCGGACGCAAAGTCAAACAAACTTTTTGACCCGAGTGCAAACCGATACCTACGGTCTTTAACGGCTTTTTCAACGTTCTTTGTTTCAGCATAATGGCAAGCTTTTTAGCAACAAGATTGATTGGGAGGTTCTAAGATGTTTTTCGCCGAATAAATCGGCGAAAAACACTTTTTGGACTAGCTGTAGAAATTACTTCCCGTCTCGACGGCTGGACCACCAACCGGTGGACGGCCAATCACGAGAAGGACTTTCTTCAGGCTCTTCTTCTGCCGGGCCGAAAGGCATCGGCACCGTTTCACCCAACTCTTGTTGCGGTTTAGCAGCCGGTTCTTGAGTTTGAACCGGTTGAGGAGTCATCGGTTGCATCACATTGGGACTCGGTTGAGCCGGCGGCACAACAGACTCTTGATGAGAAAGCGGCAAATCCCAAATATTGGTCACGGAAGCGGCCGGTTTTGCAGCTTGTTGAGCAGGAGCGGCAGCCATCGACGGCACTTGAACGGCCGGCTTAGTGGCCGTCGTTGCCCAAACAGGACGTTCTTCTTCCTTCTTTTCCAACGGCGGAATCGAGTGATCAACACCACCGTCAAGACCCGTAGCAACCACCGTAACACGCATAGAATCACCCATGCTGTCATCGTAGGCAGAGCCGTAGATCACTTGAGCACCCTTGGCAGTGAAGTTCGTAATGATATTCATCACTGTCTTGGTTTCTTTCATCTTCATGCTTTCTTCGCTGGCGGTGATATAAACCAAAACGCCACGAGCGCCATTGAGCGTCACGCCTTCCAACAACGGGCAGGCAACCGCATTTTCAGCAGCAATGCGAGCACGATCCGGGCCCGTAGCAATAGCCGAACCCATCATAGCCGTTCCGCGTTCGCTCATCACGGTGCGAAGGTCTTCGAAGTCAACGCCAATCAAACCAGGCGATTGAATAATTTCAGTAATGCCGGCACAAGCCTTAAAGAGCACATCGTCAGCAGCTGCGAAGCATTCGCTCACGGTAGCATCTTCACCCAATTCGTCTTCCAATTTGTCATTGAGAATCACGATTTGGCTATCCACGGCTTCCTTCAAGCGCAACAAACCTTCTTCAGCTCGTTGCATACGGCGAGCGCCTTCGTAGCTAAAAGGCTTGGTGACAACAGCAACCGTCAAAATGCCCATTTCACGAGCAATTTGTGCAACCACAGGAGCAGCACCCGTACCCGTACCACCACCCATACCGGCAGTGATGAAAACCAAATTAGCGCCTTGGAGCAATTCGCGAATGCGATCCTTAGACTCAATAGCAGCCTGCTCACCCACCTCAGGATGAGCACCAGCACCCAAACCGGTCTTCCCGATTTGAAGAGTAGCGTGTGCGCGAGAGCGTGACAATGCGGTGTAGTCAGTATTAATTGCAATGAACTGAATACCTTGAGCACCACGCTCAATCATGTGTTCTACGGCGTTACCGCCACCACCACCAACACCAACAACTTTGATTACGGTTTGACGGGGTTCATCATTGACGACATCGAACATAAATATTTCTCCAAAACCAATTTTCTAATTATGACTTAAAAGCTCACATTTTGGCTAGAAAAAATCAAGAAATTTGTTGTTTTTCTTACGGCTTTAGTATTGACCGATAAAAAACTCTTTGGTCATGCGCTTTATCTTAGAAACCCATGTGTCGTCCTCATCGTTATCATCTTCCCCCAACATAAAGCGTCTTGCTTCATAAGCGATCAACCCCATCACGGCACTTTCTCGCGGAGAAGTTAACCCCATGCAACCATCCCCTTCGTAGAGCGATCGCCCTTGTCGAGCCGCAAAAGTTTCACGATAAAACCCAGGGATTGAAGAAATAAACTCGGCAGCCCCCATCATTAAGGTCGCACCCCCTGTAATAACGACTCCACCGGGAAGTTTATTGTAGGGATGTCCATCTCGTTTAATGTACCAACCGTTGTTATAAAGAGTCACCCCAATTTGATTACAAAGTGCTCCAAACTCTTTGCAAGCCAGGATTGAAAGTTCTCGCTTATTGAATTCTCTTACGTTAGGTTCATCACCTTTTCTAAATAAAATCTGTGTTTCATCCTCGTCTTGGTACCGCAAATCAAGACGCATCTTGACGGATTCAGCCTCAGCCTCCGAACAATGCATATAACCCATGAGGCGCTTAGTAATGATGCTTCCGCCCATATTAATCGTATGCGTAAAGCGTGGATGACCGCCCTTAAAGACAACGATGTCCGTCGTCTCGTCTCCTATATCGAGCAATACCACACCGATTTGACGTTCTTCTTCGGTTAAAACGCTGTAACCACTCGCCCACCCTTCTGGCAAAACAGTTGAAACATCAAGGTCGGTTCGATTAATCAATTGAATACGGTTGACGGCGTTGACGGCGCCAGCCACTGCGGAATGCAAATCCACAGAGATGCGAGAGCCTTTGACGCCAAGCGGATTTTCCAGGCCTTGCTCTTCGGTTTGGTCATCGATGCGGAAAAACAAACGCTCGGATTTAATCAAACGCTCATCTTGATGCAATTCCAATGCGTCTTCGGCACGTTCGACGACCTTTTTCATGTCCTCAAGCGTGACCTCAGCTCCCAGTAATGGAATCTCTGCCGTTGAGTCGCGCCCCGTCACAGGTTGACCGGAAATCGTCGTACAAATTCGCCCCAAAGACGACCCTTTGAAATTGGCTGTTCTTACAGCCTCATCTAAAGCTTCATTTAACTGCTTTAAAAGGTCTTCAGGTCTTTGAATACTTCCCGCAATAATCGATTTCTTTGACTCGGTACGACCATGCCCCAGCACCTTATAGGTGCCGTCAGAAAAGACCTCGGCTAAGACCACGATAATTTTGCTAGACCCAATGTCAATAGCCGTGACCGTAATAGATTTATTAGAAAGTTCTTTCATTGGCGATATCGTTCTGCAACAGCTTCTGCCTCTCGTCTGCGATTATCTTTCGAGGGCAGTCTCTTTAAAGTGTTTTCCGGCAACGTTGCCGAAAAGGCATTCTCATAGCGAGCATCTATACTCGAGGGTGCCCCCTTCATCAACGCAACAACCTCAGGATACTGAACGATGACAACACCAAAACGGTCTTCAAGTGTCCAGTCGCTTTGCTCTGTACCTAGTTCGATGCGTGTTGGTGGAATCTTTTTCGAAGCCATGGCTAGCGTCCAACTATCGCGATCAGAGACACTCAATTCCGTCACTTTTGCCTCTGGAATTACGGTCTTGAGCATCTGACTAAAGCGTTTATAGCGTCGCGTCACATCCCGAACTCGATCGGCCGGTCCAAAAAATTCAGGTAAATCCGTTGAATTTTCGGCCTCTTCGGGATTCGCTGCAAATAAAACGCCTTCGACAGAAACCAGACGTCCGTCTTCCCAAAGCGCTAACGCACGATGCTCTTTGATGCGAATACGAATACGATTGGGCCAAACTTTATGAACGCTCACCTCTTTCACCCAAGGTGCTCCCAAAGCCGCCGTTCGAATCGCCTCAAGATCAATATCAAAAAAGTTCCCTTCAACTGTATTGCCTAGTGAACGCTTGAAGTGCATTGGCGAAATATGATCAGTTTCCCCAACCAACTCAACCTTCTTTATTTCAAAAAACGAAATAAAGTAGTGAGGGAAACTGCTGACCGCAACCGCGGCAATCACCAACAGAATCCCTACAACAATAAGGAGTTTTCGAAAAAAGGCTTTCATAAAACGCAGGATTAGCGTTCTTTGTTATCCAAAGTTGCTTGACTGAGGACTTCTAACACCAAATCTTGATAGCTCATGCCCACTTTGCCAGCGGCCATCGGAACCAAAGAGTGCGAAGTCATGCCCGGAGAAGTATTCATTTCCAATAAAACAAAACGTCCCTCTTCGGTTAACATCACATCAATGCGACTCCAACCACGACCGCCTAAAACGCGGTAAGCACGCTCGCACACTTGACGAATCTCCGC
>USIM01000073.1 GCA_900554675.1 uncultured Sutterella sp. | reverse complement strand
GGCTTTTTTTTGTGGACGGAAGTTTACTCTTGGAAATTATTTTGGACAGTAGTGCTTTCAATAAATAAATTTACCTAATTAAGGCACTACTGTCCAAAATAATTTTTGAAGACGAGATTTTTAAAGATATAAAAAAGCATATCGGAATCCTTTAAAGTTTTAGTTACCACACTCAAACAAAAAAGGAAATCCGATATGCGAAAAGCAACAGTATCGATGTTTGCACAAATTGTCCAGCAGTTACCCAAAAATTTATTCTTTAATCTCGTTCAAAAGTATCAAACTGACAAAGGCGCTAAAGGGTTAAATACCTGGGATCAACTGGTTGCTATGCTGTATTGTCAACTCAGTGGGGCCCAATCTCTTCGGGAAATATCCGATGGTTTGTATTCCAGCTTAGGCAAGCTCAACCATGTAGGTGCTCACGCTGTTGCACGCTCAACACTGTCGTACGCTAATCAACATCGAGATTATCGTGTTTACCGAGATTTTTATTACGGTTTATTGCAACACTTTCAAACCACATTAACCGGAGCCAGAGTCAAGAGGATTAGCTCTTCAAAAAAGATTTTCAGCTTAGATTCAACAACGATTGGATTATGTTTAAAACTTTTTGATTGGGCTCGATTTCAGAAGACAAAAGGTGGAATAAAACTCCACACCTTGTTGGATAACGATACTCTTATGCCATCGTTCATTGCCGTTACTGAGGCAACCGTTTCTGACATTAAGGCAGCTAAAACCCTAGTCGATCTGCCTCAAAACAGCATCTTGGTGGTCGATCGTGGCTATTACGATTTTAATTGGTATCGACAACTCTCTAAACGCAACATTACTTTTGTCACCCGCATCAAGGAGAATATTAAAGTCAAACATATCAAACACATTGAAGTGGATAAAAATGAAAAATGGGGATGCTATGAAATTAGTCTCAAGTCTGAAGAAAAAGCTTTTGAGAAAGGACGAATTAAGTCGTTACCTAAATATCGATTAGTCCAGTGGAAAGACCAAGATAGTGGGCGTTGGTTTGAGTTCTTAACTAACGACTTCAAGCTCACTGCACAGGAGATTGCGGCGATTTACAAAGATCGTTGGCAGATTGAACTGTTTTTTAAAAAGCTCAAACAAAATTTAAAAATCAAATCTTTTGTGGGCACAACTCTCAACGCAGTGATGGTTCAGATTTGGACAGCTCTCATCATGACGTTAATGCTTGAGGTACTAAAACGACGCTCCAAATACCCTTGGTCATTTAGCCGACTTTGCAACTATCTACGACTGAACTTAATGACATGTAAAGACCTGAGAGATTGGCTTGATCAACCTGATATCGTCCCTTTAAATCCTCTTGAAAATTCCCCTCAAGCGTGTTTGTTTTGACTTGAGGGGCTTGAAATGGGATTTGACAACGTCTTGGACAGCTAAAGGCCGAAATTGTTGATACGGGGTTATTTAATAAAAATTATTTTGGACAGTAGTGTAATTAAGGGAAATTTCTAACCCCAAATTGTCGCTTTTTTGTCCTTAGACAAACTTCACCATATCCCACATCGGCAAGAAGATTGCCAATGCAAAGAAAAGCACCACCACACCTAGACAAATAATCAAGATGGGCCCGATCCAATCGGTTAATTCTTCAACAGCCAACTCCACTTCTTGGTCATAGTGTTTGGCAAGTTCCGAGAGCATTTCTTCCAAGTTCCCGGCGTTTTCACCCACCGTCACCAAACTCACTGCCAAAGGAGTAAAGCCTTGTGTTTTTTGCATAGCAGGTGCAATCCCGATACCGGCCTTTAAGTCCGTCTTAATTAGATCAAACTGTTTTTTATAAAAAGCGTTATTGACCGTCTCAGCAATGATGTCCATGCTATCCAAAACGGAAATACCGCTACTTTGCAAAATACTAAAAATCGAAGCGAAGCGAGCAATTGCTGCCTTTTGTACCACCTTACCCACTAACGGTAATTTAAGAGAATAAGAGTCTTTTAGATAAACACCCTGTTCGGTCTTAAAGTACGAACGACAAAATGCAATGATGGCAATCGTCACCGCTAACACAACCCACCAGTAGTCCATAAAAAGGACGTTGAGTTTCATAGCAATAACGGTTGGAAGAGGTAGGTCAACCTTAGCTGAAGCGTATAACGATGCGAATGTCGGAATAACGAAATTTAAAAGGAGTAAAAACGCCCCCACCATGACAGCGACCACCATCTTCGGGTAGCGAACGGCCGATTCAATCTTCGTGCGAATCTTTTCTTCGTGCTCAAGCAAGTAGACTAAGCGCCCTAACACTTCTGGCAAAGCACCACTATTTTCACCGGCTACCACCATCGCACAGTAAAGCGATGAGAAAACTTTTTTGTGAGCGCTAAAGGCTTGTTGAAGACTTTCCCCTTCTTGGATACGTCGGTGCATGTCTTCAATCACCAACGCAAAAGAGCGGTTACTGACTTGTCCTTGGAGCGTTTCAAAGATTTCCGGCAAAGCGATACCGGCATTAAAAAGCGTTCTGAATTGTTGCGTAAACAAAATTAAGTCACGCGTAGAGAGTCGCTTTTCAAAGTAGCGACGCCAACCCTGGGTTTGATTGGCACTTTTTTCTTCAATTTCGGTGGCAACAAGCCCCGCCTCGAAAAGCTTTTGCTTGGCTTCGAGGGCGTTTTCAGCGCTGATGCTATCGGTGACGTGGCGCCCCGTTGCATCAATGGCTTTGTATTGGAACTCTTTTGCCATCGCCTGCTCCCAACTACGCCATCGTCACGCGACGAGCTTCTTCCACCGTGGTGATACCGGCCTTAATCTTGTCGGCCGCGTCATTGAGCATCGTCTTTTGACCATGTTTAGCCGCTTCTTGATAAAGCGCTTGCCTGGGTTGACCGTGCGTCACCATGTCTTGATAGACACCGTTCATCGGGAAGACTTCAAAAATGGCGGTACGCCCAATAAAGCCCGTGTGACCGCAGTGATGGCAACCAGTGCCATGATAGAAGGGGCCATCCTCAGGCTTTAAGCCAAATTCAGCCAAAAGCGCCGGATCGGGTTGATAGGCTTGACGGCAGTGCGGACAAACTTTTCTTACTAAGCGTTGAGCAAAACTGCAAAGTAAGACAGAAGACACCAAGTAAGGTTCAATGCCCATGTCCATCAAACGGTAAACCGCTGACAAAGCATCATTTGTGTGCAAAGTCGAAAGCACCAAGTGACCCGTTAAAGCGGCTTGAACCGCAATTTCAGCCGTTTCTCGGTCACGAATTTCACCCACCATCAAGATGTCCGGGTCTTGACGCAAAATAGCGCGTAAGCGGGACGAAAACGTCATCCCGGCTCGGGTATTTAACTGAACTTGGTTCACACCCTTGATACGGTATTCAACCGGATCTTCCAACGTCACGATATTGACTTCTTCACGATTAAGAAGTTGCAAAATAGCGTACAAACTGGAACTCTTACCGCTCCCGGTCGGGCCCGTTGACAAAATCATGCCGTAGGGTTTTCTCACGCACTTTAAAAGCGCTTGATAGTCTGCGTCATTCATACCCAACTGAGGCAAGGAGTAGACACGATTGGCGCTCATATCCAATAAACGCATCACAATCGTCTCGCCATACATCGTGGGCAACGTAGACACACGAACGTTAATTTCTCGGCCTTCAATCTTGATCGTAAAACGCCCGTCTTGTGGCAAACGCGTTTCAGCGATGTCCATGTTGGCCATAATCTTGATACGAGACACAACCGAGGGCCCCATCGCATAAGGCACGGTACTTGCTTTTCTCAAAAGGCCTTCCACACGGTAGCGCACATTAAATTCTGTTCTTTCAGGCTTAATGTGGATGTCGCTTGCGGCCATCTTGACGCCTTCGGTGAGAATCAAATTCACCAAACGAATGACCGGCACTCCGGAGGTGCCTTCAACGATTTCTTCTTCGATCTGCGTCTTTAATTCTTCACGCGTGTCTTTTTGCTCTAACTCTTCAAGCATTTCATGGAAAGCTGAATACTGACCATAAACCGCGCTAAAAAGGTGCACGAAGTCTCTCTTAGAACACAACACCGGTTCCATCTGATGGTGCGTGAGTTCTTCCACGGCATCAAACGTCGGGAAGTGGTTGGCATCCAACAAAGCGATATAAAGTAATCCATCACGAATGCACAAAGGCACCACACGATTGCGACGTGCGAAATCTTCAGGAATGAGTTCTTTAAGACTCACATCGAGCGTATAGTCGTTTGCTCGATAAACGGCAATACGCGACTGCTCGGCAACGGCCGTTAAGACATCCGTTTCCTTAATGAGACCGGCATTGATCAAATAGTCACCCAAACGCAACTTCTGAGACGCTGCTTCAGAAAGCGCCTGAGTGAGCTGTTCTTGCGTGAGTAATCCTTTTTGGAGAAGTTGCTCACCTAACCGAAGAGGCTTTTGCGAAAAAGACATATGGCGTTCTGGCATTACACACCCTCTCTGAGCGTCACGACTTGGTTGTCAGCCGCCTTTTTCTCTTCTTTTTTCGGAGCTTCTTTCACAATCGGGGCCATCTTCAAGGGCTTGGCCTTGCGATCAGCTTCCGTGCGAGTCGGCAAAATCGTGGGCGTAATGAAGATCAACACTTCTTCCATGGACACCGTGCGATTGGTCGAACCAAAGGCATATTTGCCACCGGGCAAATCACGCATTCCCGGAACGCCCGCTTCGCTGTTGTTACCCTTTTCCTTGGTTAAGCCCGACAACACAATCGTTTCACCGCTACGAACCATAACGGTCGTTTCCGTTTGCTTCTTGATGATGTAAGGATTACCTTCAACGTTACGAGAGGAATCCACTTCGTCCTTCTTGATCAAGACTTTGAGTTTCATATTGGAGCGGTCAATGACGTTAGGCGTCATCTCTAAACGCAACACCGCGTCTTCAAATTTCACATCATTGTCGCCATCTTTGTCACGGCTCACGTAAGGTACCTTTTCACCGTTTTCGGTGTAGGCCATCTTATTGTCAAGCGTGGTAATCGAGGGTGAAGACAGAATATTCAACACGCCTTCGCGTTCCATCAAATTGAGCTGCGTTTCCAAAATATTGCCGCCCAACTGACCCAAGGCCAAACCGATGTTACCCGCGCCGGAGCTATTGACCAATGAACCGTAGTTAAGGCCCATCGGGAATTGAGAAATCGTGTTTTCAGAACCATCGCCGCCGGGC
>USIM01000072.1 GCA_900554675.1 uncultured Sutterella sp. | reverse complement strand
ACGTGCATGGCGTTGGTGTGGTACAAGGCGATCTTTTCAGGACTGAAAATAATGTCACGTTCCGGATCAAATTCAATGGTCTTGCCAGAGGCAAACGTCATACGATGGTCTTTTTTGATGGATTCCAACACGCCAGGGGCCGTATCCAAATCAACCGTTGCCGGCAAATTGCCCATCAAACCCAATTGGAAAGCTGTGTCGGTGGCGTGACCCACACCCGTTGCACCGAGGCTACCCATCAAGTCAACCCAAACGCGGGCGGTCTTTTGATCCAAACCCTTTTCGATTAACTCGTCAGAAAAACACTTGGCGGCGCGCATGGGCCCAACCGTATGTGAAGAGGACGGGCCAATGCCCACACGGAAAATGTCAAAAATGCTCAAAGTCATGATAGCTATCCTTTAGGCCACTTCTTCAATCGTGTAAGCCAAGGGTTCTTCGTTAATACCAACAATCCACAAAAGGGACTTCACATCGCACGTAGCAGGTACCGTCACACAAGTAACAAGGGCTTCACCCAAAAGACCGAAACGCACGGTCTTTGCGATCATTTCCCCTTCTTCGTTACCAATCACGACGGTATCAAGTTCATCAAACCATTCGCTGGCATGATCCATGTGAGACTTAATGACCACTGTCTTCTTTTCACCCATGGCACGAACGCGAGCTTCCGTCAATGCGCGACCGATAAAGATTCGAGCTTGATCGGTAAAATCAACGAACTTTGCACCATTTAAAGCATCCACCGTCACATCGGCACCCATCCAATCCATGGCATGAGGTTCTTTAACCAACGTGCTCAACGTGTAAGCGGATACCCAATCCAATTTCTCCGCCGAAAGCGTCGCAAGGTAAGCATCTAATGCTTCGCTCTTACCTTGGAACACGATATTAAATTCCGTTTGGAAGGCCCAAACACCGGCTGCGACTTCAACACAATGATCCGTCGACAAACCCTCAATCACAGGAAGCTTCTTGCCATAACAGAGAGCTGTTTGGACTTCGGGATCGACAAACTCCACATCAAAGGCCTTAGCCACTTGATGCATCCATGCCAACGTATCAATGGATTGGAAGATCACACGGAAGTGTTCATCGGAATCAGGCAAATGCACCACCGTCACAAAGTCGGAGATAAAGCCCAAGGCATTTAAGATAAAACTTTGACGAACTTGACCGCGACGGACGTTGCGCACATCAATCGTTAAGAGGCGACGCAAGAAGGCAACGCCGTGAGCGTCATTGATTTCAATGGTATAGCTCGGAGCAAACAAATCGTCTTCTTCACGATTGCAGACGTAAAGACCGCAAGTTTCAGACGCTTTAAGAGCCACTTCGCCGGGATTCATAAGTTCGTTAGTCATGGTGTTAACTGTTGGTTTAAAAAATCACAATTTTTTAATTTTAGCTTAATCCCCTCCCAACGTCATTGGGCTTTTCCAGAAATCAAATTGTCAAAAAGCAATTAGGGTTAGGGCATCTCCTAGTTAGACCTTACCCTTAGAGAATTCAGAGTAGTGCTTTTCACCGTCTAGAATGATCGACGGTCGATTTAATCTGACGTCATTTCGAAGTCACACTCGCTTCCAATACGCCCGTATCGACAATTCTCACCAACCCATTTCACCAGGAAAGTATTCCCATGTTGAAAAAAACTCTTGTCGCAGCCGCTGTCTCCATGGTTGCCATGACTTCTGCTCAAGCTTGTTCCACCTTAGTGATCGGTAAGGCAGTGTCCGAAACCGGCAACATCATCGTTGCTCACAACGAAGACAACGGTGGTCGTCTCTTTAATCAACAACATTACATGCCCGCTGCTAAGCACAAAAAGGGCGAAATGATCAAGTTTGAAAAGAACGCTGCAGCCATTCCCCAAGTCGAAAAGACGTTGGGCTTTTACTGGACGCAAACCTTTGTACCTGATGGTGCAAGCTTTGCTGACGGGTTCTTCAACGACAAGGGCGTTTGGATCGGCACGAACTGGTGCGGCGAAATCTTTGACGCTGACCGTATGGAAGTGAAGGATGGCGGTATCGGCTACGGTATCCGCCGTATCGTGGCAGAACGTGCAACGTCTGCTCGCCACGGTGTTGAAATCGCCATCGAACTCTTAAAAGAATACGGCTACTTCCACGATGGCCGTACGTACACGATCGCCGATGCTAACGAAGCTTGGCAAATCGCTATTCACCAAGGCAATTCCTGGGTCGCTCACCGCATTCAAGACAACGAAGTCGTCTACATCCCGAACGTCTTCATGATGGATAAGGTTGACTTAAAGGACAAGAAGAACTGGATTGTTGAACCCAAGCAAGTTGAACGTGCCATTAAGGACGGTCGTCATGATCCGAAGGATCAATTCTTCAATTGGCGTAAGGTCGTTGCTCCGGAAAGCATCCGTGCCGAACGCTGGAACGCCAACCGTAACCACATCGCTTGGAAGTATTTGACGGGTAAGGAAATCGCTGATCCGGAACAATATCCGTACAGCATCACGCCCACGAAGAAGTTGGGTGTGAAGGACGCCATGGAACTTTTGCGCTTGCACGAATCCTATATCGGTCAAGACCAAGAGCTCTACCACAGTCACTCTGAAGGCGTTTGCCGTACGACGAGTCATGACTCTCACGTCTTGAATTTGACGAAGGATCCGACGTTGACCGAAGCTTGGAAGACGATCGGTCGTCCTTGCCAATCCGTCTATATCCCGTTGTATCCGTTGGCAGGCCCCGCCAAGGGCACGGCTTTCATTGACCCGGTGACGGCCACGAAGGAACACTTCGCCGGTACCCCGTCCATGTTTGACTACCGTGCTGAATTCACGCCTCACAGCGTCTTTAGCGCCGGCACCAATGCCATCGACTACTTGCGCGGTGAAGAAATTGAACGTCGTACCGACTTGATTGAAGATATGGAAGAAGATTTCATGAAGGAACGCGCCGCCGTTACGAAGAAGGCCGCGAGCTTAAAGGGTCAAGCCCGTACGAAGTTCTTGCACGACTACAACCAAAAGTCCTATGACAAGGTGTTGAACGTCATGAAGACGGAAAATGCTCGCATGATGCCGATGGAAGTCAAGATTTTGACGAAGACCGTGAAGGCCGATACGGAAGAATTGGTGAGCTTTGCTTTGATGGGTTCCAAGGACCATGCTGTTACGAGCGCCGAAATGAATAAGACGCGCGCCGGTATGAGTGCTAACCAACGCAACTCCACCCGTAAGTTCAAGACCTTTGCTGCCGCTCAATCCATGGAATACAAGGATGTGAACAACGACGGCATCATGGACGTGGTCTTTACCTTTAAGGCTAACGAAGTGAGCCAAGGTGCTGTTCCTGGTGCTCTTATGGACTTGTGGCTCTACACGCAAGTCAACGGCCATCGCGTAATTGGCTACGACTTGGTTCCGGTTGAAACCTCCAAGGTTAAGGCTCAAACGTCTCGCGACGGTAAGCACTTACTTTAATTGAAAAGTACCTGACCGTTAAGTTTTAAGTTTTGCGGTCTAACCTTTTAAGCCCATCAAGAACGGTTCTTAAACCGATGATTGATGGGCTTTCTTTTGTCTTCGAATTTAAGCAAAGCTTAATGATATCCATTCCTCTTTGTTGATAAAATAATTAGATTAACTTGAGAGATTTTTTATGCTTAGCGAAGACTTATTAATTCATTGCACTGCCCAAGAAACGCGTGTGGCCATTATGGTTGACGGCGTGCTGCAAGATTTACACATTGAGCGCCGCGCACAACGTGGCCTTGTGGGCAACGTCTATAAGGGCAAAGTCATCCGAGTGTTGCCCGGCATGCAATCAGCGTTTGTCGATGTGGGCTTGCAACGCTCGGCCTTTTTGCACATTCATGACATTTTCACGGCTCGTAAAGAAGACGGTAGCTACACCCCGATTGAATACATCTTGCATGAAGGTGACTCCGTCATGGTGCAGGTGGCCAAGGACCCCATTGGCACCAAGGGTGCACGTTTGACGACCACCATTTCTTTGGCAGGGCACAAGCTTGTTTTGTTGCCCAAAGAACCACATGTCGGTGTGAGTCAACGCATTGAAGATGAAGTTGAGCGTGAACGCTTAAAAGAACTCATTTTGTCAGTAAAAACCCAAGACAATAACTTTGGCTACATTGTCAGAACCTGTGCTGAAGGGGCCACTGCCGAAGAGTTCATCGCTGACATGAAGTATTTGTCACGTCTTTGGGCACAGATCGAAGAAAAGGCTTCTCGAAGCCCCGCTCCCTCTTTGCTTTACCAAGATCTTTACTTGGAAGAGCGAGCCCTTCGTGACATGGTGACGGAAAATACGTCTCACGTGCTTATCCATGCATGGGACAACAACATTGAGCGTCTTGCACAGTTTGCCAATATCTTTGTACCGACAGTTGAAGATAAACTCATGCTCTACACGGGTGAAATTCCCCTTTTTGAGCAATACGGAATTGAAGCAGAGATTGAACAAGCCTTGGCACGCCGCGTTGATTTGAAGTCCGGTGGCTATTTGGTTTTTGACCAAACTGAGGCCATGACGACAATTGACGTCAACACGGGCGGCTTTGTGGGCAAGCGAGACTTTAGCGATACCGTTTTTAAAACCAATTTGGAAGCGGCTCGCGCCATTGCCCGTCAACTGCGTTTGAGAAACTTGGGCGGCATCATCATTATCGACTTCATCGACATGGAGCGTGATGCTCACCGTCAAGCGGTCTTAGCAGAACTTCAAAAAGCAATGGCTGGTGACCGTGTTCACTGCACGATGAGTGACTTCACCGAGCTTGGACTCATTGAAATGACACGCAAGCGCACGCGTGACTCCTTGGCTCACATTCTTTGCGAACCCTGCCCCTTGTGCGGCGGTCGTGGGGAAATTAAGACAGGGCGCACAATGTGCTACGAAATTCTTCGTGAAATTTTGCGTGAATGGCGTCAATACCCGGAAATCAAAGAGTTTTCCATCATTGCGAGCCAATCCGTCATTGACCTTTTCTTAGAAGACGAAGCCCCTGCTTTGGATCTTTTGCAAGACTTTATCCAATGCCCCGTATCGCTTCAAGTGGAATCCATCTACGGGCCTGAGCAGTACGACATTACGTTTAACTAATTCGACGTTAAACGATGATGAGAGGATTTAATGGATAAGCGTTTTGTCGATGGCGTAAAGGCTTGTATTCCACCCTGTCTTGGTGTGATTCCGGTCGGAATTTCGATTG
>USIM01000071.1 GCA_900554675.1 uncultured Sutterella sp. | reverse complement strand
AATTTAATCCGTACAAAGAGAATGTATCTATGCAGCGGAGAATAATGGGGAAACACTTCTTCCCATTTTTCTCTGCTAACATACATAAATACATATATAAACTTCCCGTTCTCAAATCAGTAGAAAAAGAATTAGTAGAGGATATGCGCTTATTCCTTGTCGAAAACTTATGGCTACCAAACGAAAACGGACAATATAGACTATCTGTAATAGAAACTTCGTCTTATGAACATTGCATAAAGTTGTTTGGCAATCCGAAAGAGAAAAAATTTGCAGACAATGAACAAGGTATAAAAGTTCAAGATATAACTTGGATAATAGACGATGTTAAAAGCGAATTGTCTGCAACATATTTGTTGATTGATAAAAAAGGCGGTCTTGAAGAAGCGGGCGAGTTATTAAAACAAGCCATCGAAATGGAGCCTGAAAACATTGCCATTCAAGACTCCATTGGTTGGTATTACTTTAAAGTTCAAAATTACGAGTCTGCGAAGCTTTACCTTGAAAAGGCCGCTGCTGGCAGTCAAGATGAAGAAATCTTGATGCATTTGGGCGAGCTCTACCACGCCACGGGTGAGGTGAAAAAGCTCCAAGGTGTGATTACCAAACTCAAGCAACAAAAAGAATTAGAGCCCGCTACCAAGCGCTTTTTAAAGCAATTTGATACTCGTCATTGAGGAGCTTGATCGTGAAAATCAATCGTCTCTTACTGTTGTGTGTCTGCCCGCTTTTGATTTTGACGGGCTGTATGAGCCTTCCCTCAAAAGCACCGTTAAACGCCTGGCAAGGGCGTTTCTCTGTCACCGTTAAGGATGTCCAAGGCAACCATAACGAAAGAGGTCGATTTGAATTTTTGGTCTTCCCCAATGAGGAAAGTGTTTTAGACCTCAAGACTCCTATTGGTGGCACGATTGCTCGTATTGAAAAGAGTCATGACGTAGCTCGCTTGCAAGCGCTTGGTCACGAAACGATTCAGGCCCAAGACGTTAACACGCTTATGATACAAACGCTTGGATTTACAGTTCCTGTTGAGGGACTCACTTATTGGATTAACGGTGAGCCGGATCCTCGAACTGCTTTCGTCGTCACGCCTGAGCAAGCTCCCATCAGTCGTATTGAGCAAAACGGTTGGCAGATTGATGTTTTAGCCAGAAACGAAGCACAACAACCGACTCGCTTGCGATTAACCCGACTGGCCAGTGCAACGGAGCCCGGCATTGTCATTACGTTACTCATCCAAGGAGTTATTGGCCATGACAGAAAATAAGCTTTCACTTCTGGCACCGGCCAAATTGAATCTTTTCTTGCATGTGACAGGGCGACTTCCCAACGGTTACCACACCTTGCAATCGCTCTTTGTTTTAATTGGTCTGTATGACGAGATTGAATTGAAAGTCCGTCGAGACGGACAAATTGTTCGTACGGGCGATGTGATTGGAGACCCTGAAAAGGATTTGTGTGTCAGAGCCGCTCAATTATTAAAGAGTCGCACCAATTGTCCCTTAGGCGTAGAAATTTGCGTCAAAAAAACAATTCCGGCTGGCGCCGGTATGGGTGGAGGCTCTTCTGATGCCGCCACGACCTTGATGGGTTTAAATCATTTATGGGATTTACATCTTCATCGCCAAGAGCTCATTGAGATGGCGCCTAAACTTGGAGCAGATGTTCCATTTTTCCTTCTAGGAACAAATGCTTGGGTTGAAGGCATCGGAGAGAAATTAACACCCATTGAAGTTCCAGAAACCTCCTTTGCCGTCATTTGGCCGGGTGTTCATCAAGGCACGCCTGAAATTTTTTCTCATAAAGACTTGACAAGGGATACGAAATACGTCAAAATACCGAACTTCGAGAGTGACCTCACTGAGGAAACCCTCCGAAATCTGGGGCATAACGATCTCGAACCGATCGTTAAAAAGGTCAACCCCGAAGTTGCTAGATTATTAGATAACTTTCAGAGATTTCGTTTAACAGGTTCGGGTTCTGCAGCGTTTGCGCTGATGACAGAAAACGAAGCTGAGGGAGTTTTTAAAGACCTTCCGGAAAACTGGCAACATTTTTTCGTAAAAAGTCTTAAAATACACCCGGTATCGTCAGCATTACCATGCTGACCCAGAATTTGTAGGGGTGTCGCCAAGCTGGCCTAAGGCACCGGATTTTGATTCCGGCATTCGAAGGTTCGAATCCTTCCACCCCTGCCAACTTTCGGGAGCAAGCATAATGTGCTAGCTCCCGTTTGTTTTTGTGCGATTAATTTCGCTTTAGATTCCTTTTTAA
This sequence comes from uncultured Sutterella sp., assembly GCA_900554675.1. Classification (GTDB taxonomy): domain Bacteria; phylum Pseudomonadota; class Gammaproteobacteria; order Burkholderiales; family Burkholderiaceae_F; genus Aphodousia. The sequence continues at coordinate 2,953 of USIM01000071.1, read as the reverse complement.
GGATTCTAAAAAAAGGGCATGACAGGTCCGGCTCGCTTGTGAAGTGAACAGCGTAAGCTGTCAGCAGCAAGAACCCACCGTCGTGTCTCGACTGTGTTTTACAGCTGAGCACGAGTTCCTGACTCTCAGGCGGGAATGTCAAGGGAAACAGTTCAAGAAGAACTGTACAAGACAAACAGAAGAGTTATCTCTTCTCTCTTTTGACGAGTGATAATCATGGTTCCGATGGTCCCGGATAATCTCATGGTCTTTGCGGGCAATGCCAATCCCAAACTTGCCCAAGCTGTCGCTGATCACCTCAACGTTCCTCTTGGCCAAGCCACTGTCAGCCACTTCTCCGACGGTGAAGTCATGGTGGAAATCGACGAAAAGGTTCGCGGTCGCGATGTCTTCATCCTCCAAAGTACTTGCGCTCCCACCAATGACAATTTGATGGAATTGACCATTATGGTCGATGCTTTGCGCCGTGCTTCTGCTCGCCGTATCACGGCAGTGATGCCGTACTACGGTTATGCACGCCAAGATCGTCGTCCTCGTTCTGCTCGTGTCGCTATTTCCGCTAAGGTTGTTGCCAACATGCTTCAATCCGTGGGTGTTGACCGTGTTCTTACGATGGACTTGCACGCTGACCAAATTCAAGGCTTCTTTGACGTTCCTGTGGACAACATCTACGCTACGCCGATTTTGCTTCGCGAATTGCGCAGCCGCAACTATGAAAACTTGATCGTTGTGTCTCCGGACATCGGCGGTGTGGTGCGTGCCCGTGCTTTAGCTAAGTCTTTGGGCTGTGATTTGGCCATCATCGATAAGCGCCGTCCTCGCGCTAACGTTGCCGAAGTCATGAACTTGATCGGTGACGTTGCTGGTCGCACTTGCATCATCACGGACGACATCGTTGATACGGCCGGTACCCTTTGCAATGCTGCTAAGGCATTGAAGGAACGTGGCGCAACGAAGGTTTGTGCTTACATTACGCACCCGGTTCTCTCCGGCCCTGCTGTTGAACGCGTTGCCAATTCCGAACTCGATGAACTCGTCGTTACGGATACGATTCCGTTGAGCGAAGCTGCCGAAGCTTGCAGCAAGATCGTTCCGGTGTCTGCTGCTCATCTTCTTGGCGAAACGATCTCTCGTATCGCTCGTGAAGACTCTGTGAGCGCATTATTCGAAGAATAATATTTTTCGAACCGCCACAAGGGGGAAAGAAAAAACTTTCCCCTTTTTGTTTGGTTTTTGGTTAAAAATCAGTACAATATCGCTCTCACTATTCTGATTTGTGTTCTCAGTAACATGAATCTTTAATCAAAAGGGAGAGATCCCTTTGTTCCTAGTGGATGGTCGCGTCCCGGGAATTTTTAATTAATCTTGGAGAAATCTCATGAAAATCATCGCCACCACGCGTCAAGCGCAAGGTACGGGTGCGAGCCGCCGTCTGCGCCGCGCCGACAAGTTGCCGGGTATCATCTACGGCGGCAAGTCTGCTGCAACGCCGATCGAGCTCGAACACAATCCGATCTTCTACGCATTGCGTAAGGAAAAGTTCCACGCCTCGATTTTGACGATGGAATTGGACGGTAAGGAAGAACTCGTCGTTTTGCGTGCCTTCCAAATGCACCCGTACAAGCCGCAAGTTTTGCACATCGACTTCCAACGCATCGATGCTAACGAAAACGTTGTTATGAGCGTTCCGTTGCACTTTGTTGGCGCTGAAAACAGCCCGGCCGTTAAGGTCAGCAAGGGCTTGATCAGCCACGCTCGTAGCGCTATCGAAGTCTCCTGCTTGCCGAAGGATTTGCCGGAATTCATCACGGTTGACCTCTCTGGCTTGACGGCTCAAACGACGTTGCGCATCTCTGGCATCCAATTGCCGGAAGGTGTTACCGCTGTTGTTCACGGTAGCGAAGACCCGGTGTTGGTCTCCGTCGTGACCAAGGGTGGTGCTGAAGCTACGGAAGCTGGCGAAGAAGCCGCTGCTGAAGAAGCTCCTGCTGCCTAATCAACTAAGTCCGCTTAGTTTAAAAGGCATTCCTTTTCGGGGGAATGCCTTTTTTGTATTCTAGTAAGAAACTTTGACTTTTAAGCCCAGAGCTTCAACCTTCTTGGCAATGGCATCTAAGACCTCCGCAGGCGCCTTTTGTAAGGATTTATCGGGCGTTTCTCGGTCAATCGTATAGATCATCACCTCTTGAGGCTTAATGGCCTTTAAGGCTTCAAGCCAAGGAAGGACAAACGCATCCGACGTGTTATCCACATCAAATCCATTTGCCAAAATCCCTTTCATAAACATCGTTTGAATCTTGGCGTGCCCATTAAAGCGAGCAAAATGCTCAACTTGCTCATTGGCGCTGGAGTGAGAGGCGGGTCGATCGACCATTTGAATGTAGCGGTCATCAACGGTGTCCAACTTCAAAATATTATCGTCAACTTTCATTAACGCACTGAACACTTTCGGCTTATGAACCTGAGTGCCGTTCGTTAAAACACTAATACGGGCGTTAGGGAAATAACGATTTTTTGTGGCAATGACATCATCAACGATTTCTGCAAAATGTGGATGCGCAGTGGGCTCCCCGTTCCCGGCAAAGGTTAAAACATCGGGAGCGACGCCTTCGTCTTTCATTTTTTGGAGCATTTTTTCGAGTTCTTGCACGACAAATTCTCTTGCGGGCAAGCGCTCTTGCGTTTTGCGCTCAGCATTGCGACCGCATTCACAGTAGATGCAGTCAAAGGTACAGACCTTGCCCGTTGCCGGTAAAAGGTTGATGCCCAGAGAGACGCCTAATCGACGGCTATGAACGGGGCCAAAGATGGGGGAAGCGTGAAGAATTGTTGTCATTTTCGTTTCTTCTATAAAAGGGGTTTACAGCTCAATGGTACAACACGCCCAATCGCAACGACAACAAGGCTTTGTAACATTGCACTTTTTGTGGTAGAAAAAACAAACAAAATGCAA
>USIM01000070.1 GCA_900554675.1 uncultured Sutterella sp. | reverse complement strand
AGTCGTAGCCAACGGCCTTGGCTAAAAGTTCACGACAGCGCGTCACGGCTAAAAGGGACTTTGAGACTGCGAAACGCTCATTGTAGAGGCGGCTCGCCATCGGTTCTTTAATACTTTGGGCATCGTAACCCGCTACCGGCGCCTTTGCCCACTTGGCAATCAAAGCACTCTTTAACAACCCTTGAAGATCGACCACTAAGTCATAACGTTCGGACGCAAGGGCATTTTTGACAGCACTGATTTCACGCCACGTTTGAGCATCCAATAGTTTTTTACGCCATTGACGCACCGCCACTTCGTGGACATTTCTCACGTGCGCACTTAATCGCGGAATGTCGGCAAAACTTTTTTCAACAACCCAGTCAATCTGTGCTTGTGGAAAAGCTTTTGCCAAATCATGCACGGCAGGCAATGCGTGAATCACATCGCCCATCGATGTCGTTTTAACAATCAAAATCTTTGAAGGACTCATCACATTAGCCCTCTAAAGCCGAGGCTTCAACTTGACGGCAAAGGCGCTTACCTAACTCAACCCCGGGTTGGTCAAAGGCGTTGATGCCGTAAAGCGTTGCCAAAATTGTCGTCTTATGCTCATACATCGCCATCATGGCGCCTAACGTCTTGGGCGTGAGCTTACTGATACGCAAGGCGGTCACGGCATTAAAGTATTCCGAGTGACCGCTTTCGCGTGTGACCAACGCTTGAGCTTGCGCATGGGCGTTTGCGGTTAACACGCAGTGATGGTGGTTGTGGTGGTGACCGGGGTCTTCACACCAAACGATATCAATACTCGTGCGACCCGTACCTTCTCGAAGCCATTGATAAAAAGAGTGTTGCGCTTCGTTACCGTGCCCACCCCAAATACCTTGTCCCGTGGGCCCCGAGACCATACCACCTTCAGGCGTATAGGTTTTACCCAGGCTTTCCATCTCTAACTGTTGAAGCCACGCCACCATCATGCGAAGACGTTCGTCGTAGGGCAAAAGGCAATGCGCTTGCATCTTAAATTGGGTGGCATTCCAATAGGATAAAAGCGCCAACGTTGCGGGAAGATTTTTCTCCAACGGGGCTTCTAACATATGGCAATCCATCTCATAAGCACCGTCCAAGAAATCTTGGAATTTTTCTTCGCCCAAGGCAATCAACAAGGGTAAACCGACGGCGCCCCAAACAGAAAAGCGACCACCCACCCATGACCACATGGGAAAGAGGTTTTCGGCAGGCAAATTCATTTCTTTATAGGCGTCCGTCTTTGCGCTCACCAACACCATGTGCTTAGCGCGATCGGCAAAGGACGTGATGCCTGCCTCGCCCAACCAATGGTCTACTGTTTGGGCATTGACTTGCGTTTCACGCGTTGAAAAGCTTTTACTCGAAACCACAACCAAGGTCGTCTCGGGATTGACACTGTCTAAAATACGATCAACCAAAATCCCGTCAACGGCCGACAAGAAATGCAAACGAATGGAAGGGTTCACATCTCGTAGTGCGTGATAGACCGCATGTGGCCCCATCTCAGAGCCCCCGATCCCCACATTAATAACGTCAGTGATGGCTTTGCCGGTCGCCCCCACCCATTGACCACTTCGCACATCACGAGCAAAGGCTTTCATGCGACCTAAAGCGGCTTGGACGTCTTCATAGTAAGGAGCAGACGCATCACGCGTACGCAAAGAGGTATGCAATGCCTGACGGTTTTCCGTTTTATTCACAATGTCACCCGTCATCATGGCGCGCTGTTTTCCAATGACATCACAGGCGCGGGCATTTTCCAAAATCCCCTCCCAATCGGAGGCTGTCAGGCGTTGTCGAGCGATATCCAACGTTAAACCGCAAGCCGAGATTTCGCAGTCGGGGTACGCTTCGGATAAAAAAGCAATAGAGTCAGACATAGTCAAAAAGTGTTTCGAACGCTTAAAGCGCACAAAAATAGGCAAATTGTCGATATCGCTAATTGTCTCACGTATCGAATTGCCGTTTCAAAATATCCTGTGAACGAGAAGAGTTTTGTTGCAATTTTTGTCATTTGACGCTAATTCGTACTTATTTTTCAACAAAAAACACTTCCAATGCTTAAAATTACTGACAGATTTAATGCGAAAAGGATTTGAGCGTGAACACGACTTTTGCTCAAAAGAAAATCTTAGTTGTTGGCGATGCCATGTTGGATCGCTATTGGTTTGGTGACGCAAACCGCATTTCTCCTGAAGCCCCTGTCCCCGTTGTTCGCATTATGCGTTCAGAAGATCGACTCGGGGGAGCTGCCAACGTAGCACTTAACATTGCTAGCCTTGGCGCCCAAACCCAACTTTTGTCTGTGATTGGCTGCGACGAAGCCGGTGAAACCGTCGAGCGCATTCTTCACGAAAATAACATTACACCGCACTTGCACCGCGATCCCGGAATCAAGACCACGGTGAAATTGCGCATCGTTGCCCGTCAACAACAAATGTTGCGTGCTGACTTTGAAAGTCGCCCCACAACAGAAGTGTTGGCCAATCATCTCTCTGCCTACGAAAACATCATCAATGACAGCGACGTCATCGTTTTGTCAGATTACGGTAAGGGTGGTTTGAATCACATCACAAAGATGATTGAATTGGCTCGAGCCAAAAATATCCCCATCATGATTGACCCCAAAGGTAGTTGCTATGACCGCTACCGTGGTGCAACATTGATTACGCCTAACCGTGCCGAGTTAGCCCAAGTCGTTGGCGACTGGGAAAGTGAAGAAGAATTAACGCAAAAAGCCCAAGCGCTTCGTCAACAATTAGACCTCACGGCCATTTTGCTTACGCGAAGCGAAGAAGGCATGACGCTTTACACCGAAGACGGTCAAACGTCAGTGCCCGCTCAAGCTCGCGAAGTCTTTGACGTCTCGGGCGCAGGCGACACGGTCATTGGCGTGATGGCCACGATGGTTGCCATGGGCAAGACTTTGCAAGACGCTATGCGCATTGCCAACCGTGCCGGTGGCATTGTTGTCGGTAAATTAGGTACGGCCACGGTGAGCTTTGAAGAGCTCTTTGCCGATGGCTACGAAGAACTTTCCTTGGAGATTAACAAGTGAGTATCGTTGTTACGGGTGCCGCCGGTTTTATCGGTGCCAATAATGTTTTAGCTTTGAACCAACGCGGCTACACCGATGTGATCGCCGTTGATAATCTCTCTAAGAGCGAAAAATTCCAAAATTTGGCCGAATGCCAAATCAGTGACTATTTCGATAAGCGTGACTTTATTGAATTAGTGAAGGCTCGCAAGATTGCCAAGCCCGAAGTCATTTTCCACCAAGGTGCGTGCTCCGATACGATGGAGTCTGACGGTCGCTACATGATGGAAAATAACTATCGCTACACGTTGGAACTCTTTAATTGGGCACAAGAATTGGGCATCCCCTTAATTTGTGCTTCTTCTGCTGCTACCTATGGCGCCCACACCACTTTCATTGAAGATCGTCAATACGAAGGTCCTTTGAATGTGTACGGCTACTCCAAGTTCCTCTTTGACCAAGTGCTTCGTCACAAGATGGCCAAGGGTGAAGTGAAAGCCCCGGTGATCAACCTTCGCTACTTCAATGTCTATGGCCCTCATGAACAACACAAGGGCCGCATGGCAAGTGTTGCTTTCCACCAATTCTTCCAAATGCGCAAGGAAGGTCATGTGCGTTTGTTTGAAGGGTGCTTGGGCTACGCCAACGGTGCTCAAGAACGTGACTTTGTTTACGTTGACGACGTGATTGCCGTGAATTTGCACTTCTTTGATAAGCCCGTTACCGGCATCTATAACTGCGGTACGGGTCGTGCACAACCCTTTAACGACGTCTCTTTGGGCGTCATTAACGGTTTGCGTGCGGCTGAAGGTCAAACGGCTTTGACTTTAGAAGAAGCCGTGGGGCAAGAACTCATTCGCTACATTCCGTTCCCGGAATCTTTAAAGGGCAAATATCAAGCCTACACGCAAGCCAATTTGGAAAAACTTCGTGCAGCCGGTTGCGATGTGAAGTTCCGTTCTGTCGAAGAAGGCACGCAAGACTACGTTCGGTTCTTACTTGAACGTTACCCCAACGTTGAAGACTCTTTGACGGTTGCAGAAGCCCGATGAGTTCTAAGGTTGCTTTTTTAGACCGCGATGGCGTGATCAACATTGATCACGCCTATGTGCATAAACCGGAAGAGTTCGAATTTATCGAAGGTGTCTTAGAGGCTTGCGCAAAGCTTGTGGCCGAAGGCTTTAAATTAGTCATTGTGACCAATCAAAGTGGCATCGGTCGCGGTTACTACACCGAAGACGATTTCCAACGCCTGACCGATTGGATGAAGAGCGTTTTTCGTGACGCAAACGCTCCAATTTCTGCCGTCTACTTTTGTCCCCACCATCCTGAAAAAGCGCTTGAGGCTTATCGCTGTGAATGCGACTGCCGAAAGCCCCAACCGGGGATGCTTTTAAAGGCACAAAAAGACTTGGATATCGACATGACGCAAAGCGTGATGTTTGGTGACAAGCGAGGTGATATGCAAGCCGCATTAGCTGCAGGCGTCACGACTCGCATCTTGGTGGGTAAAGACGGGGAAAATACACCTGAAGCCGTACCTGAGAGCACAAACGTCGCCTTAAATCTTAAGGAAGGCGTCTCTTTATTTTTAGGAAAATAACGATGAGCACCCGATTACCGCCCCCCGAATTTGAAAACAAAATCACGGATTTTGAGCATTTAAATCGACGCGCTCAAGCGCTTCCTCACCCCGTGGTGATGACCAACGGTGTGTTTGATATTTTGCACCGAGGGCACGTGACTTATTTGGCTCAAGCCCGTGCTTTGGGCGAAAGCTTGGTGGTAGCGATTAATTCCGATGCGTCCGTGAAGATGCTGGGCAAAGGCGATGAACGCCCCATTAACGCCCAAGAAGATCGCGCTGCGGTTTTAGCTGCGTTAGAAAGCGTTGACTTGGTGGTTATTTTCGAAGACAAAGTGCCCTTAAAGGCTGTGGAATTGGCCCACCCTGATATTTATGTGAAGGGCGGCGACTATCGCATTGAAGATTTGCCTGAAGCCAAATTGGTCTCAACTTGGGGCGCAAAAACGGTAACGGTGCAGTTCGAGCATCAACGCTCTACCACAGCGCTTTTAAATAAAATTGCGAACCTTAACGCAAAAAGCAATACGACCAAATAGGAATTTTTAATTCCACTTGGACTTGCTCGTGCCTTCATTTATGAGGGCACTTTTTTTATCGCTACTTTGTCGATCTCGCAAACTTAGTTTGAAAATTTGCCATTTACACA
>USIM01000069.1 GCA_900554675.1 uncultured Sutterella sp. | reverse complement strand
AAGAATTTGATCTATTGAGCATCAGATCTTACAAAAATTCATGCGGTCGCCCTGGCTCTTGACTAAAATATTCAGAGATTTTATTTCGAGAGACATCAAATGCAGTTCTTAATCGTTGACGATCACTCCATTGTCACCATGGCCTTAGGTATGCTCTTAAAGGACTATGACGGTGAGCAAAATTCTGTCTATACGGCCAACACCAAAGAAGAAGCGTTAGAACTTGCCAATACCTATGGCGATACGGCCGATTTGATGATTCTCGATCTTTCGATGCCGGGCGTTGAAGGCACTTCTTTGATGGAAGAAATTGTTGCGGCTCACCCCACACTTAAAATTTTGGTGATGAGCGGTCTTCAAGATCAACACAGCATCGTGAAAGTGTTGCAAATGGGTGCGGCAGGCTTTATCCCCAAATCTCTTGACGCGGCCCTTTTAACCGCTGCCATCCGTTTTGTCTTAAATGGTGGCGTCTATATCCCCGTTAAACTTTTGGCTCAAGCCCAACGTACGGGCCTACTCACGGCCAAAGAACCGAAACTATCCGACACCGCTGACGTTCATTTAACGGAACGCCAAAAAGAAGTCTTAATGCTTTTAGCAAAAGGCGCACCGATTAAGCGCATCTGCAAAGAATTGGATTTGTCTGAAGGGACGGTGAAAACGCACGTGACGGCCATTTATCGTGCCTTTGGGGCCACCAATCGCACCGAAGCTTTGATTGAAGCCCGCCGTCACGGCTTTGATGTCGGCATTTAACTTTCTTTTGCCAAAACCGAACGAATCGCTTCGTTAAGGTCTTCGCCTGAAACAGGCTTTTGCATAATTCTTGGCAGCGCAAAGTACTGCACATCTTCTTCACTTAATGTGGAAAGAATGTGTCGATAGTCTTCTTGAATCTTATCGTCAGCCACTGCTGTCAATAAAATTGAGGGAATCGTTGTCTGACAGGCGCGATTCATCTCTAACATCACTTCAAGGCCATTGGCTTTATCAGCCCCTAAGTTATAGTCGGAGATAATGGCATCAATGCGCGCTTCATTTTTAATCTTTTCAATCAGCGCTTGAGAATAACCGCTCTCGGCAATGACCTTTAATTGCCACATCTGTAGGAGCGCCTTTAAGCTTTCACGCACCACGGCATTATCTTCAATGAGTACCACCGTGGCGTTCATTGTTTGAACATCTTGTTTTTCTTTTCTTGCTTGCGTGAAAATCCGAACCTGTTCGGCTTCATGCAAAGGCAGTTGAATGCGGAAAATCGAACCCCGTCCCAATCTTGATGAGAAACTTAAACGCATCCCGAGTTGCTCGCAAATCCCCCGAACAATCGATAAACCCAAACCAAAACCCTCGGTCGTTTCTCGTGTTTTTTCACTGCGATAGAAGTGCTCAAAAATTCGCTTTTGCTCAGCCTTATCCACCCCTTCACCGCTATCGACCACGCAAATGCTCACGTTTTTACCACCGATTAAGCGGGCCGCTAAAACGATTTCACCATCGTTGGTGTAGTTAATGGCATTGGTGATTAAATTGCGCAATGCGCGTTGCAATAATTGCGCATCGGTATAGATATTCACATCTAACGATTTAACGCGAAAACCCACATTCTTTTTGGCTGCCAAAGGCGCGAACTCTTCGGCCAAATCTTCAAGCACCTGTTGAACATTTAAGGGCTCAAGCGTTGTCGTCATGTGGTGCGTTTCAAGACGTGAGATTTCCAAAATTTGAGCCACCAACGTTTGAAGCGACGATGTGGTTTTTGCCAACTGCTCAACAATCAATTTAACTTGGGGATCGTCATTGCGTTTGAGTAACTCGATATAGATCCCGATGGCTTGAAGCGGTTGACGAATATCGTGATTGGCCGCTTGAAAGAATTTTCCGCGAATGCGGCTTTGTTCTTGCGTTTCACGACGAAGTTTTTCAGCTAAGTTTTTCTCAAGCGTTAAGCGCTTAACCATCAATTCGCTTTCTTGTTCGTTGCGAACCGACATCTGAACGATGTCACTGAAACGTCGACCGGAATAGAAAATAAAAGCAATGATGCCCACCAATAAAATGGCAATCGCCAAACGTGACCAACCGAAAACCAAAGCCATGCGAAGAACGAGCGGTGCAATACTCAAAAGCGTAAAAACACCCAAACTCGGCAACCAACAGGCATAGACCGGCCACGAAGCAAAGGTCACGCTCAAAATAACGCTCACCAAAAGGATTTGCGAGGCCATATGGCCGTCAGCACCATAAGCAAAGGTGGAGCCCGCCACGGCCCAAATAACGCCTGAGAGCGTGGCTAAAATCATCCAGGCTCTCACCCACAGGTGAACTCTCGCATGACGATAGCGATCGGCCCAGAAGCGTCGAGAAAAATCAATGGCACCGTAGAGGTGAATGACGATGACAAAGAGCCACGCAAAGAGGTACAGATGGTTGATTTCATGCCAAAAGGTAAAGGCCAGCGTTGCGGCCCCCGTACTTTCAGCAATTAAAGCAATCGGCTGAAGTTTTAGTGAACTTTGGATTTGACGAACGAGCACACGAGAGTGACGGCGACGCCATTGGGCTGCCGTCTGATTCTCGTTAAGAGGGGCCGAGTTATTGGTGAGAAATTGGTACCACTTGGCCCGAAGTCGATCAAATATGTTTAATTTCAAAGCGAGGTTTCACTCTCGGGTGATCAAACGTATTTAAAACAACGTACCCCTTTTCGGTATGCATCTTCACTTTTGCACCATAAGGGATGGTGGCTTTAACAGGAGAGTGGCCGAAGGGAAAGCCCGTTAGAATCGGCACGTCCTTCACACGTTTTCTCAAAAATTCGAGCACGTCAGCAAAAAGAAAATCATTGGGACGCGGATGCATCGGATCGGCATCGCGGAAGTCGCCCAAGAGAATGGCTTTTTGCTTGGTTAAAACACCGGCCATATATAACTGCATCAAAGAGCGCTCCAAGCGGTAAGCGCGATCATTACAGTCTTCAATAAATAAAATACCGCCTTCAATCTGCGGGAAATAAGGCGTGCCCACCAAAGAGGCCATCATTGCCAAGTTGCCACCCCAAATCTGACCTTCAAGATCAAGCTCCGGCGCTTCTTTGCAAGGAAAGGACAACACCCACTCTTCATCAAACAAAGCCGAATGGAAATTGCGTTCGGTCACATAGAGCGGTTGCTCAACGAAATCCGTTGCGCTCGGGCCGTGATAGCTGATTTTTCCGGTCTTGGCGTAGTAGGCCATGTTAAAGGCCGTGAAGTCCGAAAAGCCGCAGAAAATGGGATCGTGTTTAGCGATTTCTTCGAAGTCGATATCGGCCAAAATGCGAGATAAACCGTAACCGCCGCGAATAGGCATCACGAGATCAATCTCAGGATTGCACGCCATCGACATAATGCTATCAATGCGCTCAGACTCAACACCTGCAAATTGCTTTACGTTTTTAAAAACGGCATCGTGAATTTCCACTTGAGCGCCGCGATCGGTGAAATAAAGCTTTGCCAGCGCGGGCGTTGAAACATCCACGGGAGCGCGAGACGGGGCACAAAAACCCACACGAATTGGGAAATTAGCCGCTCCTCAAAGAAGGCCGTTAAAAGCGTGCCACACTCTTGGGACAAAATACCACCATCGACTTGGGGTTTGTGATTGAGCTTGGCCACTTCAGGCAAATTAATAACGCCACCGTAGGCTCCGGTCTTGGGGTCGGAAGCACCAAAAACCACGCGGTCAATGCGAGCATGAGAAATGAGCGCAGCGCACATCGCACAGGGCTCTAACGTCACATAGAGCGTGCAACCGGACAAGCGATAGTTTTCCAAAGCGTGAGCGGCTTGACGAATCGCATTGACTTCTGCGTGAGCGCTCGGATCATGGTGACCGATCGGGCAATTGCGACCCACGCCAATGATTTGGTCGTCTTTAACAATGACGCAGCCCACGGGAACTTCACCTTCGGAAGCAGCTTCCTTGGCAAACTCCAACGCTTCACGCATGAATTCGGGATCTTTGTCGTTTTCGATACGTTTTTTAGCGTTCGCCGCCATGTTTTTAAGCTGACGCGCCTTTTTCATCACTTGCTTGGTTTGCTCGCGATGATCGTACTCAAGTTCAACGGCACGATCCAAACTTTCACGATCGTAGCGATCTTCTTTGCTCTTTCGATAGCCGACCGTTGCTTCAAAAATGAAACCTTGCTTGAGGGCTTGCAAAAGCAACGTCACAGGCTTTTCATCGAGCCAATCACCGGATTTTTCCAAAAATTCTTTTGCCTTTTCCAAAGCCGTGGCTGCAGAGATAAGGTCATCGGGCAAATACGTGACAAACGCTTCAATGACAGCAGACAAATCCTGAGGGTCTCGCTTTTCCAAGGAAGCTAACGTACTACCTCGACGAATAGTTAAATCAATAAATCTTTGCACTGGATTCTCCCAACAAAACTTTCCTCATTTTAACTTTTTGACAGACAAAATTCTTTGCGTATTGGCACAATTACCTAACGATTTTTAAGGAATTGACATGAAAAAGAATTTGTTGTTTATTGCAGGATTATTACCTGTCTTATTGACTGCCAATGTAGCGCTTGCCGGACAATATAGTGACGCACTCGGTCAGTGCCTTGTTAAAAATGCCAACAAAGCCGACACCAAGGTGCTAACACAATATGCTTTTGTCACACTGGGCCAAACGCAAGCCGCCAAAGAAATCGTGGTAATCCCTCAAAAGAAAATTGATGCCGTCACCACCAAAGCGCAAACCGTTGTTGTTCGCCTTTTAGCCAAAGACTGTGCGGGCTCGGCTTTGAAGGCCACGCTTTACGAAGGCAAAAACGGCGTTCCCAATGGGGTGAAATACGCCGTCATGCAGTACATGCAGGACGAAATGCAAAGTCGAACGGTTGATGCGTTGATTTCAAAACTTGCTAACCTCAAAACGCCTTAATAAGCAAAAAATCGAACTCGTGCAAAAAGCCACCTCTTTCGGGTGGCCTTTTGCTCGATGACGATTAAGAGACTGACAGACTAAGCAACCAAATCCGCCTCCAACGCCGTCTTCAAAATTGTTGAAGCTTCAACAAAGTCTTCCATCTTCATCTTTTCCTTCGGATTGTGAGAACCATCTTGATTGGCGACAAAAATCATGGCCATAGGAACTCCGCACTGCCCCATCAATTGAGCATCGTGACCGGCACCCGAAGGCATCACAATGGTATTGATCTTCGTTTGTTTGGCCGCGTCGCTCAAACGTTGCATTAAGTGCTCATTACTTTGAATGGGTTCAATGAAGGACGGCGTATCCAAAATCACTTCTACACCAAACTCTTCCTCTACTTTCTTGACTTCTG
>USIM01000068.1 GCA_900554675.1 uncultured Sutterella sp. | reverse complement strand
ATCCATTTTACCATTTTTCAATGGTTGATTAGGGCTTTTTGCCTACAAGGAAACCCTCTTTTTTCGCAAGAAAAACAAAGGATTTGTGTTAATCTTTGACTATTGTCACCAAACCTTTCTTACCATGCGTTACTTTATCGTCATTGTTGCTGCCATTGCGATCTTCGCGTACCTCTACAAAAGAGCGTTCGAAGACTTTCGTGCGGGCTACGAAGAAGGTAAGAAACTCGGTGACGAACTCTCCAAGAAAAAACGCCCCGACAATGCGGAGCGTTCTCAAGAAACCGACGATCAATGATTAAAGTTGCTCGACGTAAATGCCGGCCTTTCTTAAAAATTGAATACCGGCATCGTCTCGATAAGCCTCGTGATAGTACACATGCGTGATGCCACACTTTTGAATCAAAAGTGAGCAGTGAATGCAAGGACTGTGCGAAATAAAGATTGAAGCTCCCTTAGAGGAGTAACCGTTTTCGCAAAGCTTGGCGATGGCATTGAGTTCAGCGTGCTGCACCTCAGGGCGCGTCACCAACTTACCGTCGACTTCCATCTCGCAACAATTGTCATAGCCCGTGGGCATACCGTTCCAACCAAACGAAATGATGGAATGATTTTTCACGATCACGCAACCCACTTTCAAACGTTGCGCATAGCTGCGCTTTGCCGTTAAAAGGGCAATTTGCATGTACATCTCATTGTCTTTGCGAATATCCATGACAATCCTTTTTGTAGTGTGCAAGAAAAGGTCAAGAGCCACGCACTTGACCTTCTGACTTATTGATTATCTTACTCTTCGAAACGCTTAAAGATCAACGTACCGTTGGTGCCGCCAAAGCCGAAGGAGTTCTTCATAGCGTAGCGGATTTCCATCGGACGAGCTTCATTGGCACAGTAGTCCAAATCGCATTCCGGATCCAATTCATTGATATTGATGGTCGGAGGCGAAATTTGGTTCTTCACGGCCAAAATCGTAAAGACCGATTCAATACCGCCGGCGCCACCCAACAAGTGACCCGTCATGGACTTCGTAGAATTGACGACCACATGAGAGGCTGCTTCACCAAAAGCAGCCTTGATGGCCTTCGTTTCGTTGACGTCACCCACGCTCGTGGACGTTCCGTGAGCGTTCAAATAATCAATTTGATCAGGCGTCACACCGGCTTGCTTCATAGCAGCTTGCATGCAACGCGTCGGGCCGTCCGTGCTCGGCGTCGTGATGTGATAAGCGTCGCTCGTTAAGCCGTAACCCACGAGTTCGGCGTAGATCTTGGCGCCACGGGCCTTGGCGTGTTCGTATTCTTCCAACACCACGCAACCGGAGCCTTCACCCATCACAAAGCCATCACGATCCTTATCAAACGGACGCGAAGCGTGAGCGGGATCGTCATTGCGACGGCTCAAGGCGTGCATGTTGTCAAAGGAAGCAACGCCCACGGGGCTGATGTCGCTATCGGCGCCCCCCGCCACCATCATGTCAGCGTCACCGCGACGGATGATCCAGCTGGCTTCACCGATGGAGTGCAAACCCGTCGTACAGGCCGTCACGTGAGCCAAGTTCGGGCCCTTCAAGCCAAACATGATGGACAATTGACCGGAGATCATGTTGATGATGGAGCCCGGAATCATAAAGGGCGAAACACGACGCGGACCACGTTCGTCACAAGCGTGTTGGTTTTCACAGATCATCGGCAAACCACCGATACCGGAACCCACGCAGCAACCGAAGCGCGTCAAGTCTTCTTTTTCCAAATCCATGCCGCTGTCGCGAATGGCTTGAACACCGGCGGCTACACCAAAGTGCAAGAAGCGGTCATAACGACGAGCTTCTTTGGGATTCAAATACTCTGCAATATCAAAGTCCTTCACTTCACCGGCAATTTGGCAGCCCAAGTTGCTTGCATCAAAAGCGGTGATGTTAGTGATACCGGACTTACCGGCCAAAGCATTTTCCCAGCTCGTTTGGACATCATTACCGATCGGGCAAACCATCCCGATCCCCGTCACGACTACACGACGCATGAATACTCTCCGAAAATTTTCAAATAGACTTCAAAAAAGAATCCCCGCCTAAACGACCCTATGGATTAGGCGTTTACAGCGGGGAGCCATCTAACGATGGTTACGATTACTTAGCCGTGGATTGGATGAAATCGATGGCTTGTTGAACCGTACGCAACTTTTCTTGTTGATCATCGGGGATTTCAACCTTGAAGGCATCTTCCAAAGCCATAACCAACTCAACCGTATCCAAAGAGTCAGCACCGAGGTCTTCGATGAAAGCGGATTCGTTCTTGATATCAGCTTCATTGATGTTCAATTGTTCGGCGATAACCTTCTTGACACGTTGTTCGATGTCGTTCATTTGATAAGTCTCCTTGATAAATACTTAATCAACACAGTCCCCAAAAAAAGGGAAACTGCATTGTAAAAATGAAATTTCCCCTATTTTATCAGAGCCATGCCCATTTGCACACTTTTTAGTGCAAATGGCCCTTAGCTATACCATGTACATGCCACCGTTGACATGCAACGTAACCCCCGTCACATAGGCTGCAGCGGGCGAAGCAAGGTACAAAACGGCTTGAGCGATATCATCCGTTTGTCCGAGGCGACCCAAGGGAATTTGTGCCATTAAAGCGGCACGATGGTCTTCCGGCAATGCGGCTGTCATATCCGTTTCAATAAAGCCCGGAGCCACACAGTTAACCGTAATATTGCGCGGAGCTAATTCGCGAGCAAGAGCGCGCGTCATACCGGCAACGCCCGCTTTAGCAGCTGCGTAGTTGGCTTGACCGGCATTACCCATGCTGCCCACCACACTCACGATATTGATGATACGACCGCGACGGGCCTTCATCATCCCGCGCATCACAATACGGCTTAAGCGAAATGCCGGCGTCAAATTCGTATCAATGACTTCTTGCCATTGTTCATCTTTCATACGCATGGCTAAACCGTCACGCGTAATACCGGCGTTGTTAACCAACACGGTCACGGCACCGTATTCTTTAGCGACGGCTTCCAATTGTTCTTCAGACTGTTGAGCATCCGTCACATTTAAGACAACACCACAGCCCTTACCTTGGGCGGCAGCGATTTTATCCGTAATGGCCTTGGCACCGGACTCGCTCGTTGCCGTGCCGATCACCGTTGCACCGGCTGCCAAGCATTGATCCAAAATACCGGCACCGATACCGCGAGAAGCACCGGTAATGAAAACGACTTCACCGGCTAAAGCATCATTGGTAAAAATAGACATCAAAATATTCCTTAAAGGGCTTTGACTTCAGCCAAAACAGATTGCAAAGATTCTTCAGAGTTGATGTTCATCACAACGATGGATGAATCAATACGCTTAATTAAGCCGGCCAACACACGACCCGGGCCGCATTCAACCACGTGCGTCACGCCTTGTGCTTTGAAAGACTCAATGGTCTTGACCCATTGAACGGCGCCCGCGGCTTGTTGAGCCAAAGCTTCAACAATAGCATCGGTCTCAGCGTGAACCGCGACGTCAATATTGGCAATCACATCAACGGCGGGCTTACTCATCGGCGTTGCCTTTAAGCGTTCGCGCAAGGCATCAGCAGCGGGCTTCATCATGGAAGAGTGAAATGGTGCAGAAACCGCCAACATCAATGCGCGCTTAGCACCCTTTTCTTTGGCCATAGCGCAAGCGGCTTCCACCGCTTCTTTAACGCCGGCAATGACAACTTGACCGGGCGAATTAAAGTTCACTGCTTCAACCACACCGTGAGCGCTTGCGGCTTGGCAAACTTCTTGCACAACTTCATCGGTTAAACCCAAAATGGCGGCCATACCACCGACACCCACGGGCACGGCGTTTTGCATCGTTTGAGCGCGGAATCGAACCAACTTCACCGCTTCCGGAATCGAGAAAACACCGGCAGCCGTCAAAGCGGAGTATTCACCCAAAGAGTGACCTGCCATCACAGAAGGAATCGGGCCGCCTTGGGCTTTCCATGCTTCATACATGGCAGTCGAGGCCGTCAAAAGAGCGGGTTGAGTATTAACCGTCAGGTTCAATTCTTCTGCCGGGCCTTCGTGAATCAACTTCACCAAGTCTTCACCTAAGGCTTCGTTGGCTTGAGCCAAAACGGCTTGCACGGTGGCGTTGTCTTGGAAGCTATCGAGCATACCGACCGATTGCGAGCCTTGACCGGGGAACACAAATGCTAATTTCATAAATAAAACCTCAAATTACCACTTCAAAAGAACACTGCCCCAGGCCATACCGGCGCCGACGGCTTGCATTAATACGACATCACCCTTTTGAATCTTGTCGTGACGCACAGCGTTATCCAAAGCCAAGGGGACGGACGCTGCAGAGGTGTTGCCGTGACGATTCACCGTCACGACCATCTTGTCCATATCAATGCCGATCTTTTGAGCGACCTTTTCCATAATACGGAAGTTGGCTTGGTGGGGCACGTAGTGGTTAACATCGGCCACCGTTAAGCATGCCGTCTTTAAAACGTTTTGAGCGCTTTCATGCATCGCGGAAACCGCCATCTTGAAAACAGCTTGACCGTCCATGCGAACAAAGGCTTCGCCGTGAGACTCGCCACCTTGGAAGTGAGATTCACATCCCAAAACCTTTTCATCGAGCGTACCGTCTGCAGACAAGTGAGAGGCCAACAAACCGGGCTCTTCGCTAGCCGACAAAATCACGGCACCGGCGCCATCGCCAAAAAGCACGCAGGTTGAACGGTCATCCCAATCCACCAAACGGCTCATGACATCGACGCCCACCACCAATGCGTTCTTATAAGCACCCGTACGGATCAAGGCATCGGCGTTGACTAACGCATAGATAAAACCGGCACAAACGGCTTGCACGTCAAAGGCCGCGCCACGCTTACAGCCCAAAGCCTTTTGCAATTGACAGGCCGTTGACGGGAAAACCATGTCAGGCGTCGTCGTTGCCACAATAATTAGATCAATGTCTTCAGGAGCAATCGTGCTATCCCAGAAAGCAGAACGCGCAGCGCGCTCGGCCAACTTTGTGGTCGTCAAACCGCGTTCGGCTAAGTAACGCTTCTCAATACCCGTTCTCGTACGAATCCATTCATCGGACGTTTCAATGTTACGAAGCGAAAGCTCTTGAGCCAATTGTGCATTGGTCATTGCTTTTTCCGGCAAGGCCGAACCCGTTGCCACGATACGTGAATAAATCTGAGCCATTTCGATTGCCCTTTCTTTTTCTAAAACCTAATCTTTAATTGTAAAAGAAAGAAGGTCAGCCTTACTAAAAAAATGCAACATTTCGTTAGACACTGTCGCATTTTGAGTGCACTAACGAAAAAAGGATCCCAAAACT
>USIM01000067.1 GCA_900554675.1 uncultured Sutterella sp. | reverse complement strand
ATACTCCAAATTTTGGACTATAAGTGGACTAGAAACGGACTATAAATTTAAAACTCAGTGAATTTACTTAAAAGAGTTAACAAAAAGCCTGCCGTCCCCAAAAGAACGGCAGGCAAACCTGAGCTGCTAGAGAGCTTCAAGAGCTAGGCTTTGGGCATAATCAAAACTGGCAAGTCACTTGAAGAAATCAGTGCCCGAGTGCAACTGCCAAAAACGAGGGACTTCAATGCGCCTCGACCGTGCGTGCCCATGATGACCAAGTCAGAGTTGTGATGAGCGTGGTGTAAGAGGTCAATTTCGGGATCCCCGATGATGAAGGTCTTGTCCACTTCAATGCCGGCTTCTTTAAATTTGGCTTCCGTGGGGGCGACCAATTCATTAAATTCCTCTTCACAAAGTTCGTTCAAACGAACCTTTTCATTGAGCGTGGCTTGACTGACTTGTGAGGGCATAATGGCTCGGATATCCGATTGAATACTCACTAATTCAAACTTTGGCGACGGACCAAAGAGGGCCTTATTCTTAATGGCAAATTCAGCGCACTTGGGACCAAAGTCAGAGCCGTCCACGGCGATCGTGACATTTAAGTTCTCATCGCCAAAATAAACGCTCTTGCGGCAAATCAAAACTGGGCAGACACCGGAAGAAACCACAGAAAGCGATACAGAACCCATGTAGAGATTCTTTAACGTACTCATGCCTCGAGCGCCCATCACAATCAAATCGGCATTTTTATCGTGAGCGTATTCAGGAATCACTTCTGCGGGATGGCCGACCAAGTGAGATTTCTTCACTTCAATTCCCAATGCTTCAATGTCGCTACGCATGGAGGTAAAGACCTCACGAGCCGTGTTACCGTAATAAGCAGTCATGTCAAAGTCCGCTTGCTCGGTGACGCGACCATCCAGAGGCACTTGAATGTAAAGAAGCTCAACGAGGGGTTGCGTGGCTAAAAGCGACTTTCTGGAAGCTAAAAACTTTAAGGCTTCTCGGCAATCGAGACTACCCTTAATGACAAGGACTGATTTCTGTTCTCAATTTCAGTGTACGCCGATTTTGAAGGGGCATTGAACTATTTTTTCATTGAGCAAAAAGCACCCGATCACCAACATTTTCTCCTTGAGTAGTCGATTCAGTGTAAAAATCGAAAATTCTTAGAAAAATCATAGGAAAATCGTCATTTCAGAGGCTATAATAAGTTTTTTCTTTGACCAAAAAATCAAGATACTATGCAAGATTTGTCGCAAATTGTCGCCGAGGCCAAGAGCGCTTTTGCTCAAGCGGCTGCACCGGCAGCTTTGGAAGATGCCAAGGCGAAGTTTTTAGGGAAAACGGGTTCCATCACGGCTTTGATGAAGGGCTTGTCCAAGTTGACGCCCGAAGAAAAGCGTGAAATGGGTCAAGCGTTAGGCACTGCCAAGCGCGAAATCGAGCAAGCGCTCGAAGCTCGTCGTGAAGAATTGGCTAACGAAAAGTTAGCAGCTCGTTTAGCGGCAGAAGCCCTTGACGTGACTTTACCCGGTCGTAAGTATCCGGAAGGCGGCATTCACCCGGTGATTGCTACGCAAATGCGTATTGAAGAAATCTTTGCTTCCATCGGTTTTGACGTTGCTGATGGCCCCGAAATCGAAACGGACTGGTACTCCTTTACGGCTTTGAATAATCCGCCCAATCACCCGGCTCGTTCCATGCAAGATACGTTCTACGTGGACATGAAGGATGAAACGGGTAAGTTGTTGCCTTTGCGTCCGCACACCTCTCCTATGCAAGTGCGCTACGCCCGTACGCACCAAGCTCCGATCAAGGTGATTGCTCCGGGTCGTACGTACCGTGTTGACAGCGACGCTACGCACTCTCCGATGTTCCACCAAGTCGAAGGCGTTTGGATTGATACCAACGTGAGTTTTTCTGACTTGAAGGGTGTTTACACCGATTTCTTGCGTCGTTTCTTTGAAACGGAAGATTTGGTTGTGCGTTTCCGTCCGAGCTACTTCCCGTTTACCGAACCCTCTGTTGAAGTGGACATGATGTTCACGAGTGGTCCGAAGAAGGGTCGTTGGTTGGAAATCTCGGGCGCCGGTGAAGTGCACCCGAACGTGGTTCGCAACTACGGTTTAGATCCTGAAAAGTACATCGGTTTTGCTTTCGGTTCCGGTTTGGAACGCTTGACGATGTTGCGTTACGGTATTGACGATTTGCGTTTATTCTTCGAAGGCGATTTGCGCTTCTTGAAGCAATTCAATCGTTAATGGTTCGTTGTTCGTCAATTATCAAAGAGAAAAGAAATGATATTTTCTGAAAGTTGGTTACGCTCCTATATCAATCCGGAATTGACCTCCGACGAGTTGTGTGAAGCCATGACGATGGCCGGTTTGGAAGTCGAAGAAGTGAGCTCTGTGGCTCCTGCCTTTACCGGTATCGTTGTTGCTAAGGTCATCTCCTGCCGCGATCATGAAAACTCTGACCACTTGCACATCTGTGAAGTCGATGTTGGTCAAGAGTCCTTATTGCAAATCGTCTGCGGTGCGCCGAACGTGTGCGCCGGGATCAAGGTGCCGTGCGCCATGATTGGTGCTGTGTTGCCGGGCGACTTCAAGATTAAAGAAGCCAAGATGCGTGGCGTGCTCTCTCAAGGCATGTTGTGCTCTGCTCGTGAATTGGGTATCACGGAAGACCATTCCGGTTTGTGGATTTTGCCCGATGATCTTCCGATCGGCGAAGACATCCGCAAGGCCTGTCATTTAGATGACAAGAAGATTGAAATTAAGTTAACGCCTAACCGTGGTGACGCTTTGTCCATGGTGGGTGTGGCTCGTGACTTGCACGCTGTCACGGGTGCCGAAGTGCATTTCCCCAAGATTGAAGCGGTTGAAGCCAATTCCGATACGAAGATCGAATTGGATGTGCAAGCCGCTGACTTGTGCGGTCGTTACACGACGCGTCGTATCGACAACATCAACATGAAGGCCCCGACTCCGCAATGGATGAAGGATCGCTTGGAACGTAGCGGCCAACGCAGCATTTCTGCTTTGGTTGACATCTCCAACTACGTGATGTTGGAAATGGGCGTCCCCACGCACTTTAGCGATGCCGAAAAGATTGCCGGCGGTAAGTACACGGTTCGCTGGGCTAAAGAAGGCGAAAAGATTGAACTTTTGAACGGTCAAACGGTTCAATTGGATCCGTACTTTGGTGTCATTTGTGATGACAATGGCCCGAAGGTTTTGTCCGGCATCATGGGTGGCGAAGACACGAAGGTGACCGATGAAACGACCTGCATTTCGATCGAGTCTGCTTTCTGGCATCAAAAGGCCATTCAAGGCCGCTGCCGCCGTTTGAATTTCTCCACGGACGCCGCTTACCGTTATGAACGTGGTGTGGATTTTGGTATCACCGAAGACGTATTGCAATACGTGACGCGCTTGGTCATTGATATCTGCGGTACGGCCGACACGAAGGTGGGCCCCGTGATTGACGCTGTGACTCAGTTGCCTACTCGTGAAGTGGTGACGATGCGTGCTGATCGTGCCCGCAAGGTGATCGGTATGGACATCTCTACCGAAACGATGGCCGAGTGCTTCAAGCGCTTGGGCTTTGAATTCACGCTTGAAAATGAAGTCTTTAGCGTGAAGTCTCCGACCTACCGTTTCGATATCGAAATCGAAGAAGACTTGATTGAAGAAGTGGCCCGTTTGGTGGGTTACGAAAAGTTGCCTGACGTGCCGCCGATGGCTCGTGCAGCCATGAAGATGCGCCCTGAAGGTACGCGTCGCGCACATGACCTTCGTCGTCAATTGGCTAACCTCGGTTACCAAGAGTTGGTGAACTTTAGCTTTGTGCCCGAAGCTTGGGAAAAGGACTTCGCCGACAATACGAACCCGATCCGTTTGCTCAATCCGATCGCGAGCCAATTGTCCGTGATGCGTACGCAAATGATCGGTGGTTTGGTTGATATTTTGAAATACAACCTCAACCGTAAGGTCACGAGTGCCAAACTCTTTGAAGTGGGTCGTGTTTTCTTGCGTGACGAAAGCGTTGTGACGACCGAGTGGAGCGTCAAGGGTGTTCGTCAACCCGTGCGTATTGCCGGTTTGCTCTATGGCGATGCCATGGGTGAACAATGGGCCGTGGCCACGCGTGGCGTGGACTTTTTTGATGGCAAGGGCGACGTTGAACGATTGTTGGCACCGTTAAAGGCCGAGTTTGTCGCTAAGAGCTTCCCTGCTTTGCACCCGGGTCGTAGCGCTGCCATCGTCTTAAATGGCAAGGAAATCGGTTTTGTTGGTGAATTGCATCCGAAGTTGCAACAAACGTATGGCTTGCCGCACGCTCCGGTTGTCTTTGAAATCGACGTTGAACCCATGTTAACGACGATGGTGCCGTGGCATGAATCCGTCAGTAAGTTCCAACCCGTTTTGCGTGACATCAGTGTGGTGGTGCCCGCAAAGGTGACCTTCAGTCAATTGCAAGAAGCCGTGGAAAAGGCCGCTCAAACGGATGCACGTTTGAAGGCATTTGAATCCTTGTGTTTATTTGACCTTTATCACATGGTGGCAGAAGATGCCCAAGAGGCCAAAGCCAGCATGGCTTTCCACTTGGTGTTGCAACCGACCGAAGAAACCTTCTCCGGTGACGATGCTGATGCTGCCTTAAAGGCTGCTATTGAAGCGTTGGAAGCTGCTGGCGCTACGTTGCGTCAATAAGGTTTGAACTTAAAACAAAAGGGCTTAGGGTGTGAGGAATAATTCACGTCCTTAGCCCCTGAAAGATGTAAAAAAATCAAAGAAAATCAAAGCAAAAGTTTTTCTTTGATACAATCGAACAATCATTGAAATCGCTAAATCGAGAGAGATCGAGATGGATAATACAAAAACGATGACGAAGGCCGACTTGGTCGAAATGCTTTTTATTCGCCAGGGTATGAACAAGCGTGAAGCCAAATTGATGGTGGATGCATTCTTTGATGAAATCCGTGTGGCATTGGAAAGCGGTCGCACCGTGAAGCTTTCCGGTTTCGGTAATTTCCAATTGCGTGATAAGTCACAACGTCCGGGTCGCAACCCCAAGACGGGTGAAGAAATTGCTATTACGGCTCGTCGCGTGGTGACGTTCCACGCTAGCCAAAAGTTAAAGGAAGCGGTCGCCAAGACCCATCCTTCTTTGAAAGACGAAGCTGAAATTTAAACGTCAGGAGGCAAAAGATGGCTTCTGAAGAACCTGTTCGCATGCTCGAAAGCGAGCCGACTTCATTTGAGCTCACCGAACTCGAAGCGCCTGAAGAGGAGCTTTTGGGGAGTTTTTTGCCCATTGGAGACGTTGCGAAGTTAATCGGCGTGAACCCGTCGGTCTTGCGTTTCTGGGAACAAGAATTCCCTCAATTGCGTCCGACCAAGCGTGGTAATCGCCGTTACTACAGCTCTGAAGACGTGTCATTGATTCGCACAATTCAACATTTGTTGTACGAAGAACACTACACGA
>USIM01000066.1 GCA_900554675.1 uncultured Sutterella sp. | reverse complement strand
AAAAAGAGGTGTAAATCGCCTCTTTTAATGAAAAATGGTCGCTGTTAGCGCCCATTGCCCTATTAAGGGATGTAGTGGATGATATCTTCTTTTTCCCAACGGGATTTCGGGCGAGAAGCATTGGAGTCTTTGCTTGCACGATAACCCAATGCAATACCTAAAATCGTACGGTGGTTTTTGGCTTTGATACCTAAAAGGTCATCGAGCATATCAAAATCAATACCCCCCAAGAGCGTGGAGTCAATGCCCATTTCTGCAGCTGCAACGGTTAAGCAACCCGCTGCCAAGAACGTTTGGTTACTGGCGTAGTTAAACCATTCTTGAGGATTTTCTTCAAACATTTTGGCGTATGACATGCGAAGCGCATCGGGACGTTCGTCAGAAGTCCATGTTTTGTATCGTCCGTCGGCTTTTTCTTTTTCATAAAGCGCTTCCCAATAGGGCAAGCTTGTCGTGGCCGGTACGGCAAAAAAGATAAAGTCAGAGGCCGTCAAACGGTTGACGTTAAAGTCCTTAATGGCAGGACGAATTCTTTCGCGACCTTCAGGCGTCGTCACAACATAAAAGTGCCATGGCTGTGAATTAACGGAAGAGGGACACAAGCGAAGGACTTCTAAAAGCTTTTCCATGTCTTTGGCAGACACATGTCGTCCTTGATCAAAATGCTTGGTCGTATAGCGAGTTTGCATCAATTCCAAGATATCCATAAATATCTCCCCATTAAATAATTTTCTTCGTTAATAAAACACGAACAGCGCCAGAGCCGCCCTCACCGGGTAAGGCTTGGATAAAGGCTTGCACTTCATTCATTTGGCGAAGCCAGCGACGCACCATCATTTTTAAAACAGGGCCTTCATCGCTATTCATGCCTTTACCATGTACAACACGAACACAACGAATACCTTCTTGACGGGCAGCGATAATAAACGTCGTCAAAGCCGAGCGAGCTTCTTCAATTGTGTAGCCGTGTAAATCCAAATGTGCACCAACGGGCCACAAACCACGTTTGAGTTTGCTGGCTAAGTCAACGCCGCAGCCTACGGCGACATAATCTCGATCGGCCCAATCGTCCATGGATGTGGCGTCATAGTTATCCGACAACTTCATCTCAACATGAGCACGGGTCGCAGGTGTGATGGGCTTGCGCGTTTTAATGCGTGCGGCCGGATGTTTTTTATTGGACTGATCCAGTTCCGTAACGCCCAAACGTTGCATTTCTTTAGAGAACAGATCCGCGGCATCGTCTTGCTTTTCAGTCTTGATCATGCCAAGACGATGCATTTCGGCATCAAACTCTTCCTTGTTGATTTTTTCCTGCTCGCGACGAGCGGCAGCTTCTTCAGCCGACTCTTCGCGTGCTTTTGTTTCTTCAAAGGCACGGGCTTTAATGCCCTTTAATGCCTCAAAACCTTTACTTCTCATTTTTACTCTTGGCTTTCTAAGTAGCGTTGTGCGTCAAGCGCAGCCATACAACCTGTAGCAGCAGAAGTGATGGCTTGACGGTAGGTCTGATCTTGGCAGTCACCGGCAGCAAAGACGCCTTCAATGTTGGTCGCCGTTGCCGTGTGAGAGCGGGTTCCTTGGGTAACGATATAACCGTTATCTAGTTCCAATTGATCAGCAAAAATCTTGGTGTTGGGCGAATGGCCTATCGCAATGAAAACGCCGTCAAGCGTTAACGTTTCGTCAGCAGCACCGTCCGTGCCCTTGAGGGTAAGTCCCGTTACACCTTGTTCATCACCCAAGACTTCCTTGACTTCGCGGAAAAGGTGCAATTCAATACGACCTTCTTCAACGGCAGCCATTAATTTCTTAACCATAATCGGTTCGGCTTTGAAGCGATCGCGACGGTGAATGAGGTGCACTTTGCTGGCGATATTGGATAAGTAAAGTGCTTCTTCCAAAGCAGCGTTGCCACCACCAACCACAGCCACTACCTTTTTACGGTAGAAAAAGCCATCACACGTTGCACAAGCTGAGACGCCACGACCCTTGTAGTGTTGTTCGGACTCAAGGCCCAAATACTTGGCAGAGGCCCCCGTTGCAATGATGAGGGCATCGCACGTGTAGGTGTTGCCAAGGTCGGAGACCAAGCGAATCGGTTTTTCCTTTAAGTGAGCCTCGGTCACCATGTCAAATTCAATTTGAGTGCCGAAACGGTTGGCGTGATCAAGGAATCGTTGCATAAGTTCAGGCCCTTGTACGCCATTGACATCAGCAGGCCAGTTATCAATTTCGGTGGTCGTCATCAATTGGCCGCCTTGCTCCATTCCGGTGATCAAGAGCGGTTCTAAATTGGCTCGCGCAGCATAAAGAGCTGCGGTATAACCGGCAGGTCCAGACCCCAAGACAATCACTTTGGCATGTTTCGTATTCGACATAGAAAATCCTTTTTTCTCTCATTAATTAACTCTTGCATTTTAGCTTCAAAGTGAAAGAAATTAGCCAAGAACTCTTGACCAAAAATATAAAAAAGGTAACCAGCTGAAAAATGCTTGCAAAATTGGGTGTTTACAAGCCCTATTAATGGCGCAAAAAAGTACAATTAATGTTTCTAGAAATTGAACGTAAGAATTGATTTTTTTTGAATGAAAAAACCGGCCCTCAATAAAGAAAAAGCCTCAAAAAACCTGTTGAAACCACCTACCAAACGCAAGCGTTCCGTCAATGAAGGTCAGTTGGTGACACCAGGAAACGAACTGGTTCTTAAGAATGCTTATTTAGAGGCACCTAAGACTCCTAAAGAAAAGGCAAAGATTCAACTTGCACCTTTCATGGGGGTGTTTTTTGCCGTTTTCACCGTTTTGTATGTGTTGTCGCTGGTTTCTTACTCTCCGGCAGATCCCTCTTTTACGCATGCTGCTCCTTTGGTTGACGCCAAAAACTTTGTAGGCGGTTTTGGTGCTTACCTCTCTGATATTTCGCTTTTTGTTTTTGGTTGGAGTGCCTATTGGCTCATTGGGGTTGGTGCAATGGTGGCATGGCGTTATGCTTCAAGTCACTATGTCAAAACGCCCTTTGGTCGTATCTATCACTTAACGGGTTTGATTTTACTTTTGTGCGCCAGCACAACCCTAGAAGCGTTGCGTTTGTACCCTTATGCGGAGCGTCTGCCGGGAGAGGCTGGGGGCATTTTAGGACAAGCCTTGATGACTGCAGTTGTTCCGTATATGGGAGCGATTGGTGTGACTTTGATCATGCTCGTTTTGGGTGCTTGGGGCATGGCGATTTTCTTTGAATTTTCTTGGCTCAATGTTTTTGAAGGGTTGGGAGCGCGTGTAGAACGACTCTATAAGCGTGATAATCGTCGAGAAGAAATCGTCAAGGCGGATTTCAACGAACCGGAAAAAAAGAAAGAAGCCATAACGTCTTCGTTGCCATTTTTTAAGAAAGAAGACAAGGTTGAAGATAAAGAAGATGATCAACCCGGTCTGGCGATTGATATTAAACCGCAAGCCAAGGTTGAACAAAGTACGGTTGCTTTGCAATCGCAACAAGAAAGCCTGTTTGAAAACTCAGTTACGCCGATTCGCCCGGATTTGCGACTTTTTGATGCCGCTGTTAATTCAGAACCATCGATTGACAAGACATCGCTTAGCATTATGAGTAACTTGATTGAAAGTAAGCTCGCAAGCTACGGGGTCAAAGTCACGGTGAGAGCTGCCAATCCGGGGCCGGTTGTGACGCGATACGAAATTGAACCCGCCGAAGGTGTTAAGAGTTCTGCGATTAAAAATTTAGAAAATGACTTGGCGCGAGTTTTGAGTGTTCAATCCGTGCGTGTTTTGGAAACGGTCCCTAATACCCCTTACATGGGACTTGAAGTGCCGAACCCGAAGCGTCAGATTGTGAAACTTTCTGAACTTTTAGGTTCTCAAGACTTTGCTCGCTTTAAAGGCGCTTTACCCTTGTGCTTAGGTAAGTGCATTACGGGCGAGCCGTTTGTTCAAGATTTGGCGAAGATGCCACATTTACTCGTGGCAGGTACTACGGGTTCTGGTAAATCCGTGGGCGTCAATAGCATGATTTTGTCGCTTTTGTACCGCTTTGAACCTTCGAAGTTGCGTTTGATATTGATTGACCCGAAGAAAGTGGAATTTTCTTGGTATGAGGATATTCCGCACTTATTGTGCCCGGTGGTTGATCAGATGAATTTGGCTAAACACAGTCTTCAATGGTGCGTCAAAGAAATGGATCGACGCTACCATTTGGCGCATTTGTTGAAAGTTCGAAACATCGATACCTATAACCAAAAGGTGCGTGAACTTGCCGCAAGCGGCACGACGATGCTCTCTCACTATCTCAAGGATGTGAAAGAAGACATGCCCTTGGAAGAGTTGCCATACATCGTCGTTGTGGTTGACGAAATGGCAGACTTGTTGATGGTGGATAAAAAGGGTGTTGAAGACTCTTTGATTCGTTTGGCTCAAAAAGCGCGTGCAGCTGGTATTCATTTAATTTTGGCAACGCAACGTCCTAGTGCCGATGTACTCTCAGGCCTTTTGAGAACCAATATCCCGTCTCGTGCTGCTTTCCAAGTAGCGACAGGTTCAGATAGTCGCATTATTTTGGACCAAATGGGCGCAGAAAATCTTTTGGGTAACGGTGATTTCTTATTTAAGATGCCGAGCCTTCAATCTTTGGAACGTGTCCAAGGGGCTTTTGTGACCGATGGTGAGTTGGAACGCATTACGTCGGCTTTGCGTCAAATGGCAAAGCCCAAGTACGTGACTGAGGTGTTGGTAACTGACGAAGATGAGGAAGGCGAAGGCGGTGAAAGTCGTCGCAGTTTGGGCGGAGCTCGGGATGCGCTTTTTGATAAAGCTGTACAGATTATTCTCGACAGTAATAAGTGTTCGGTGACGTTCTTGCAACGCCGTTTAGGTGTGGGTTATCCGCGTGCAGCCAATATCGTTGATGAGTTAGAGGCCGAAGGTATTGTGAGTGCTGCAGACTCAAGTGGTCGTCGAACTATTAACGCTCGCCCTGATCAATTGGAGCTCTAAGTGCGTAAATTTTTAGTCTCTTTACTCTTAGCCGGTTGTTCGTTGTCTGCCATGGCTGGGGCCTTGGACGACTTGCAGGCTTTTTTGAAAAACACCTCAAGTGCCGCAGGGACGTTTAGCCAAAAAGTTCTTACGGAAAAAGGGGAAGATGCCTCTGGCGCCGGTCAAGGAGAATTTAAATTCTTACGTCCGGGCTGCTTTAGCTGGCACTACGATGCGCCTTTTGAAGAATTGATGATGAGTGACGGTAAGACCTTATGGCTCTATGACGTTGAGATGGCTCAGGTGACCGTTAAAACACTCACGCAGGCGCTACCGGCAACGCCCGCATCCATTCTTTTCGGGAACAACAATTTCTCAAAAGACTTTGCGGTAAAAGAGCTTCCCGATAGTGAAGGGATGCATTGGTTATTAGCAACCCCTAAGGATGATAATTCGCCCTTTAGCGAAGTCAGAATCGCTTTTAAGAATCAATTGCCCGCTCGCATGA
>USIM01000065.1 GCA_900554675.1 uncultured Sutterella sp. | reverse complement strand
TTCAAGCTTTTTTTGAGAAAGAATTTAACTATTGTAGCCCAAATGCGACTTAACCCAAAATCATGGCGTCGCTCACCTCGCCGGCGGCCTTTTCAAACAGACCTAAAAGATCTTGTACGGTCAATTTTTCTTTTTCTTGACCGGCCACATCAACAATAACTCTGCCGTTATGCATCATGCACAAACGATTACCAAAACGCAGGGCATCGCGCATGTTGTGCGTGATCATGAGCGTGGTGAGTTGTTGCTCTTTAACGAAGCGATCGGTTAATTGCAAAACCTTTTCAGCCGTTTTGGGGTCAAGCGCTGCGGTGTGTTCGTCAAGTAACAAGAGTTTGGGGCGAACAAGCGTTGCCATCAAAAGCGTTAAGGCCTGACGTTGACCGCCTGACAAAAGACCGACACGTGCCGTCATACGGTTTTCAAGTCCCAAGTCCAAGAGCTTTAAAAGCTCTTGAAAGTGTGCCGTTTCTTCTGTTTGAGCACTCCACTTTAGCCCAAGGCGTTTACCACGGCGAGAGGCCATGGCGAGGTTTTCTTCAATCATCATGTTGGCAGCGGTCCCTCTCATCGGATCTTGGAATACGCGACCGATGTATTGGGCACGGACATGTTCGGGCATACGCGTCACATCCACGCCGTCAATCGTGATGGAGCCGGAGTCGACCGGGAAAACGCCTGCCACGGAATTTAAAAAGGTGGATTTACCGGCACCGTTACTGCCAATGACGGTAACGAAATCACCGTCGTTGAGAGTGAGGTTGACCCCTTGAAGAGCTTTTTTCTCGTTGACGCTTCCAGGAAAGAACGTCTTTTTTACATCTTTAACGATAAGCATGGCATTGTCCTAAAAGTCATTAACGATGAGCAAAGCGCTCGCGGATGAGGGGAAGTGCCAAAGCAAAGGCAACCAACACCGCCGTGAAAAGTTTTAAATCATTGGGCGGCATCCCCATTTGCAAAACGATGGCAATGACCAAACGGTAGACAATGGAGCCCAAAATGACAGCGATGAGGCTATTGAGAAAACTTTTTGCACCAAAGAGAACTTCACCAATGATGACAGAGGCCAAACCAATCACAATGGTGCCCACGCCCATGCCGACATCGGCAAAGCCGTTACTTTGAGCGACAAGAGCACCAGAAAGGGCAACTAAAGCGTTACTGATTAAAAGACCTAAAACGATCATGGAATTGGTATTGACACCTTGAGCACGGGCCATTTGATCGTTGCTCCCAGTGGCACGAATGGCGGTTCCGAGTTCCGTCCCAAAGAACCAATAGACAATGCAACCGACGATGGCTACGGCGAGAGCGCCCACTAAGAGCGAGGTCATGTCTTCGCTAAGTCCCCAATCAGTGATGATGGAGAAAACCGTATCCACGCGTAAAAGCGCAATGTTGGCTCGTCCCATTACATGAAGATTGATGGAGTAGAGCGCAATCATGGTCAAAATCCCGGCTAAGAGGGCTGGAATTTTGAGTTTAGTGGTTAATATCCCCGTCACAACACCGGCCAGGGCGCCTGCGATCATGGCTAAGATGAAGGCCACCGTAATGCTGTAGCCCGAGACCAATGCGCTTGCGGCGACCGCTGCACCCAAAGGAAAAGAGCCTTCAACGGATAAGTCAGCTAAATCTAAGACGCGGAATGTAATGAATACGCCGATGGCTAAAATGGCCCACAACAACCCTTGGCCGATGGTGGGTATCAAAATATCAATCATGAAACTATCCCCAAAAACAAAAAAACGAAGTGGGCAATAGACCCTTTAGGGAGTCTATTGCGAACATCTAATGTCACTACTTGATAAATTCAGCGTATTTCGTGACAGCTTCAGGGATCTTGATACCGATGCGTTTGGCCGTTTTTTCGTTGATTTTGGCCTTAAATTCGGTTTGATAGCGAATGGGCATCGTTTGCGGTTTGCCCTTGCCTTCAAGGATGTCTGCACCCATGTTGCCGGCAATCTTGCCCAAGTTGTAGTAATCAACACCAACGGTGGCAAGACCGCCATTAACGCACATGCCTTCTTCACCGGTAATCACAGGAATCTTTGCGCGATTGGTAATCTTGGCAAGAACGGGCATGGCAGAAGCAATGACGTTATCGGTAGGAACATAAATGGCGTCAACCTTCCCCACCATGCTACGAGCTGTTTGTTGAACGTCGTTAATGTTGGAGACGGTCAACTCAACAAGCTTTAAGTTGTAGCGAGCCATTTCTTTTTTCAAAATGGCAATTTGGAACTCTGAGTTAATTTCAGAGGAGTTGTAAATCGTGCCGATGGTTTTAGCATTAGGAACCAATTGCATCAAAAGGTCTAATTGTGCAGCCACGGGGTTTAAGTCTGAGGAACCCGTAACGTTGGTGCCGGGCTTGGCATTGTCTTTGACGAGCTTAGCGACAGCAAAATCCGTCACAGCAGTGGCGACAATGGGCGTTTTATCGGTGGCATTGGCAACGGACTGAGCAGCAGGCGTTGCAATGGCAAAAATGAGAGGATACTTTTGAGTGACGAAGCGTTGAGAGATATTACTCAAATTGGACTGATCGGCTTGGGCGTTTTGCTGGTCAAACGTGACGTTTAAACCACGTGCCTTCATTGCATCGACAATCCCTTTATTGGCGGCATCCAATGCCGGGTGTTCAACCAGTTGCACTAAACCGACCGTTGTTGGTACAGGAGCGGCCTGTGCTGTTGATAATGTCATGCCGGTCATGCCCAAAATAGCGGCGACGGCGATGACTAAAGATCGCTGTTTAATCATTTGTATCCCTCTTATTGTAGGTTCGGTCCGACATCCCTTAACCGGGTTTATTTGTCGTCCAATTTCTCGGTTCGGTCACCCAAACAGGTGACGTAAGAAAAATTGTGCCCCTTCATTAGAGGAACTTCTAGTCCATCCATAAGCCAAATGGCTTATGAAACTCAAAAGAAAAAGCTCATTACGAAGACCGCAATGAGCTCTTTTCCTTAGAGACGAGGGTTTGTACCTAAATGCCCGTCATCAAAACCGTAATCACCAAGATCGGCGCAAAAACGGCAATGCCGATGCGAAGCACTTTGTAGGTCGTGGCGCTACGCATTTCGTGATTTGCTCCCGAAATGGCTGGTTTGACCTTGTCCCACATGAGCCAGCTCGAGAGAACAGCCACCATCAAACCGCCAATGGGCAAACTGATGTTGGAGGTTAAATAGTCAACCCAATCAAAGAAGTTGCGTCCAATCCACTTATCGTCGGCTAAGGGGCCGAAAGACAAAGCGCTAAAGCTTCCCACAAACATCAATAAAGCGGTCGTCACGACTACGGCTTTGGGACGAGACCAATTCCATTCGTCGTGCAAGAACGCCACGTCGATTTCAAGCATAGAGACCGAACTCGTAATGGCAGCAACGAGCAAGCAAGCATAAAACGCAATGGCAAAGAGGTGTCCAGCGGGCATTTGCGCGAAAATAGCGGGCATCGTTACGAAGGTAAGACCGGGGCCTGCCGTCGGATCTAAACCGAATGCAAAAACGGAGGGCATCACCATCAAGGCACCGAGCAAGGAACTCAAAATCGTTAGCCCGGCGATCCAAGAGGAGGAATAAATCAAGTCGGTGTCCTTATCAAGGTAACTGCCGTAGGTGAGCATACAGCCACTACCCAAACACAAGGAGAAGAACGTAAAGCCCATGGCAGACAGTAAAGCGTCTACCGTAAAGGCTTCAGGGTTCCAACTAAAGAGGTAGGCCAGCCCTTTTTCTGCGCCCGGTAAGAATAGCGAGCGCACGATTAAAACAAGCATCAAAATGAAAAGCAAGGGCATGAGCACTTTGGAGAGGCGTTCAATGCCGCTGCTCACGCCATAGGCCACCACCCAGCCGGTCATCACCAAAAAGAGCGCTTGAAAGCCGATCGCCATTTCGGGCGTGCCGGCAATGCGGGCAAAGTGGGCGCCCAACTGTGATTGGTCGGCCACAAGACCGTTACCTAAACAGGCATTAATGAAATAAGCAATGGTCCAACCGCCAATGGCAGAGTAAAAACTCAAAACCAAAAAGCCCGTGACGACACCTAAGTAACCGGCGCGTCCCCAGGCTTTGCCGCCCAACTTACGAAAGCCCGTCACGATGGAACAGACCAGATAAAACAGCAACTGGTTCTCCTTTTTGTAGATGCCTTTCCGATCCATCCAGTTGATGAAACAGGCGAGGATGATCGTCGCCGGGACATCGGCCAGTTTACCGCCGAAGAAGACGGTGAAGCTTCCCGCCGCCAGCATCGCACCGACGTAGCTGATCCACGCCGCCTCCGGCTTCGGGTACTTGATAGCCTCCACACGGGCAGTGATGTCCTGCGGCGGAGGGCAGGTGGCGCAAATCTCACGGGAGAGGGCATTCAACTGTTCTACCCGGTCGAGGTTGGTGGCATAGCCTCCGGCGATGCGCCGGGCCTTGACGATCTCGTCGCCGTCCGGCGTGCGTGCCGTGACCTCAATAAGGGAGGTAATGGTAAACACGCCCACCTTATGCATCCCATAGGCGTGGAGGATGCGGGTAATGGTGTCCTCCACCCGCGTCACCTCGCCGCCCGCCAGAAGCAGAGCTTTTCCCATATCAAGGCTGGCATCTACCAGCTGTTCTTCCAGTGTTCTCATCTTGTGTACTCTTTCGTGTGTTACTTGTTGTGGCTACTTCTATCAGCTATTATAAATGTTCATATCCCCCTTGTCCAGTTGACGAGCGATGAGCATAGTGCCCACTACGAGCTTCTCGATCCGCCCCCGACGCGCATCTGCTACCTTATCTCCAGCGCATTCCCCGACCATCTAAACGCCCTCGCCATCCGACATTTTAAGGCGGAGGCATATGCCCACTCAAAGGAGAATGGCCTGCTGCCATCGGGTGTGTGAGAAGGATATGAATATGCGAAAAGGGGCTGTTTCAAAATAGTTCCTCGAAAAACATTGCACAAAACCCGAAACCTTTTCAGAGCCAAAACGGCTCAAAAAGGGTTCCGGGTTTCTATTGCTGTGCATCAAAAAGTTGAATTGCTATAATTCTGCACTATTTCTTGATGAATAATCGCCTGATCGTATCAAAGCAGTATCACAGAGCCTTTTGGCTCTCAAAATATTGCATCAATACTTTTCAGGGTTTGCAGATTACTCGAGCTCGGTAAGTTCAAATTGTAACTAAACAAATTTGTTTAGTATATCTATCTTTGGATGTTCACTTTTCCATGAGATTGCCGTGGTAGATGTGGCTTGCTGATTTTTTAGTATCAGGATAGTATCACGCAACCAGTGGGATCTCTGGGAGTATTATAACGTATTATCTTTTGTTTTTCAACCTGTTTTCGTACTTTGTTATTCTGTGTTTGATTTTACCGGCTACGTCCCTGCAATAGTCTGCCGAGAAGCCCTCCCCCTGACCAAAAGATTCAGAGAAGACTTCAGCAACCGCTTCTGCGATTTCGTTCATAAGTGAGGAAACTGTTATCTTCCTCATAATTCTTTTACTTTCGCCATCATACTCATTTGATGGTGCTTCCGGGAAGAAATCGTATGGATCCCACTTGTCGATTTCCTGTTTCACGCAACAATA
>USIM01000064.1 GCA_900554675.1 uncultured Sutterella sp. | reverse complement strand
GAACTTTATCGTCAATTCGCTATCACCATTACCGTGTCAGTGATCTTATCGGGCTTTGTGGCCTTGACGTTGACGCCTGCGCTTTGCGCGTTGATGCTCAAGCACCGTGAGGGTGAACCACACGCTTTCTTTAGACGCTTTAATTTGGCTTTGGGGCGTTATACCCATTTCTTCCAACGATGGGTCGGTTTGGCGTTGCACCACCGTGTGGCAAGTGGCTTAATTCTTTTGGGCGTTATTGGGGCTTGCTGGGCCATGTTGCAAGTGACGCCGACCTCCTTTGTCCCGCGGGAAGACCAAGGGATGGTGAGAATGAGTCTGACTTTACCGGAAGGCTCTGCTTTAGGACGAACAGAAAAAGTAGCTGAAGAGCTTCGTCAAGGGATGGAAAAGATTGAAGGGGTATCCTCCATCTTAACGTTGACCGGTTTTGATACGGTGGCCAATGACGTGCGACAAAATGCCGCGACGTTCTTTCTTAAGTTGGAGCATTGGGATGATCGCGAAAATACGGCCAATGACATCGCTTCGCAATTGAATCAACTCGGACGAGAGTTAACCGAAGGAACGGGGGTAGCCTCAACGCCCGCTCCGATTCGTGGTTTGGGCTCTGCCGCAGGTTTCTCGGGTTACCTTCAAGCCCGTGAAAACGACGATCCGTTGGTTCTTCAACAAGTGGCAGACCTTTTCATTTCCGAATTGGAAAAATCGTCCATTTTGACGAGTTTGCGTACCACGGCCAAGGCCGAGTCGCCCATGCTGATGGTAAACGTTGATGAAGCAAAGGCTTTGGCTTTGGGCGTTTCCATTGATGAAATCTACGAGACGCTGTCAACCTTTATGGGCAGCAACTACATCAATGACTTCACGCGTAACGGTAAGATCAATCGCGTCATCATGCAAGCCGATAGCCAATACCGTATGAAGCCGGAACATTTAGGTCGTGCTTGGGTTCGTTCGCAAGCAGGCGAAATGATTCCCTTGTCCTCACTTGTGACTTGGGAGCGTACGTCGGGCGCTGAAACGTTGGCCAGAATGAACGGTTACTTATCGGCTCGCTTTATGGGCCAAGCCATTCATGGGGTGAGTTCGGGTGAAGCTATTGCGGAAGTTGAACGCATTGCCGAGCAAATCTTGCCTGAAGGCTATGCCATCGGTTGGGTGGATCAAGCTTTCCAAGAAAAGCGCTTGGGGGCATCAGCCACCACAGCAGTGGTCTTCGGGATTTTGGTTGTCTTCTTGATTTTGGCTGCCCAATACGAACGTTGGTCATTGCCGATTGCCGTGGTGTTGTCGGTCCCGTTCTCGGTTTTGGGGGCGTTGGTGGCAACCTATTGCAGAGGGCTTTCAAACGACATCTATTTCCAAATCGGTCTTTTGGTGTTGATCGGTTTGACGGCAAAGAACGCCATTTTGATTGTGGAATTTGCTGCGCAAAAATTAGAATCTGGTAAGAGCGTTTTTGATGCAGCCCTTGAAGCCGTGTCCTTGCGCTTGCGCCCGATTTTGATGACGTCGTTGGCCTTCATCCTTGGTGTGTTGCCGCTTGCGATTGCAACGGGCCCGGGCGCTGCCGCTCGTCAGTCCATGGGTACGGGTGTTTTAGGCGGGATGTTCATGGCCACCTTCATTGCGGTGATCTTTGTGCCTGTCTTTTTTACCTGGTTTGTGAGTAAAAAGCCCGTTCGTCGAGAAGATGATGACGATGAAGAAGGCAAGTCTCCCTTCTTGGAACACAAGGAAAAAGCGGATTAATCGCCTCAATTAACGTCTATAAGGGGCTCTTACTTTTGGTTGTCATCAAATTGTCATAAAACCATCAAAGCCGTCATTAAATCTTCACGTTTTCGTCACAGACTCGTCACACGTGCCCTTCAAAATACCACCCAAGTTCAAATGACTTAAATAATCCTAAATTCTTTTTAAAGGAAAAAAGAAAATGAAACGTACGATGGTTTCTGTTTTGGTAGCTTCTGTGATGGGCTTGGCAAGTTTGGCGGCTTCTGCCGGTAATGTGGTGGTCAATGGTTCGACCACGGTTTTGCCTGCCATGCAAAAGATTACGGAAAATTTCATGAAGGCTAACCCCTCCATTCAAGTGTCTCTTTCCGGTGGCGGTTCTGGCCACGGCATCAAGGCTTTGATGGAAAACACGACCGATGTGGCCATGGCTAGCCGTGATATGAAGTCTGCCGAAGTTGAAAACATGAAAAAGAGTGGCAACGAAGCTGTTCGTCATGTGGTGGCCATTGACGCTATCGTCCCGGTGATCAATCCTCGCAATGGCGTGAAGGATTTGACCTTGCAACAAATTCGTGACATCTATGCCGGTCGTATCACGAACTGGAAGGATGTTGGCGGTAAGAATGCTCGTATCACGGTCGTCTCCCGTGACTCCTCTTCGGGTACGTTTGAAACGTGGGAATCCTTGGTAATGAAGGGTGAACGTGTTCAACAACGCGCACTCTTGCAAGCCAGTAACGGTGCTGTGTTGCAAACGATTGCTAAGAACCCGAACGCTATCGGTTATGTCGGTTTGGGCTATTTGACCAAGGACATCAAGGCCTTGTCCATCGGTGGTGTGAAGGCCACGATGAAGACGGCAGAAACGTTTGAATGGCCCTTGTCTCGTGAGTTGTATCTCTTTACGAACAATCACGCTAATGCCGACACGAAGGCTTTGATCAACTACGCCTTGAGCAAGGACGGTCAAGCTTCTGTGAAGGAAGTGGGCTTCGTTCCGGTTGCTCGCTAATCGAACTTCTCTTCAAACTTCTCTCTGATCGCTATGACCAATGTTTTAACGAAACGTCGAGAAGGGTTTGAAACACAATTGGCAGTCATCGCTTTTGCTTCAATCTTAGCGTTGGCTGCCATTTTGGTTTTCCTTCTTTCTCAAGCGTTGCCGCTTTTTAGCGAAGTTTCTTTCTTCCGATTCTTATTCGGTACCGAATGGTATCCGACGGGTGGCACGCCTGATTTTGAAATCGGTGCTTTGTTGGTGGCTAGCCTTTGTGTGGCAGCAACCACGACCTTAATTTCATTGCCGATCGGCTTATTGACGGCGGCGTATTTGGCCTACTTTGCTACGCCTTCTGTGCGTCAGGTTGTAAAGCCCGCGATCGAATTGTTGGCAGCCTTGCCCTCGGTAATTATCGGTTTCTTGGGGATGGTTTTGGTTGCTCCCTGGCTTCAAAACACCTTGGGTCTTGATTCCGGTCTTAACTGGATGAATGCCTCCGTGATGTTGAGCCTCATGTGTGTTCCCTTTATTTGCTCCATTTCTGAAGACGCTCTTCGAAATGTGCCGACCGCTTTATCCGAAGCCTCTTTGGCCTTGGGCGCAACGCGTTGGGAAACGCTCTATAAGGTGCAATTTCGTTACGCTTTGGGTGGTATCGGAACGGCTGTGATGTTG
Source organism: uncultured Sutterella sp. (assembly GCA_900554675.1). GTDB lineage: Bacteria > Pseudomonadota > Gammaproteobacteria > Burkholderiales > Burkholderiaceae_F > Aphodousia. The sequence continues at coordinate 2,184 of USIM01000064.1, read as the reverse complement.
GGTATTTCTCGTGCATTGGGCGAAACGATGGTGGTTTTGATGGTGGCCGGCGGTGCAGCCATTATTCCTGAAAGCTTCTTCGATCCCTTGCGTCCGATGACCGCTTCCATTGCCGCAGAAGCCGCTGTGGGTTCCACTCACTATCACGCATTGTTTGCCACCGGTTTAGTGCTTTTCGTGACGACGTTTATCTTTAATGCAACGGCGTTTTACTTCACGAAAAAATATCAAATCGGTAAGTGCTAGGAGTCATGATGACAGTTTCAAAAGCTCGTTCTTCCAATGGACGTTACGTTGCAGAATTTATTGGCTTAAATTTAATGCGTGCAGCGACCTTAATTACGGTCGGCGCTATTGTTGCCATCTTGTTTTACTTGATTGATAACGCATTGCCGGCCCTTTCTTGGGAATTTTTCTCTGAATCGCCTCGTGAAATGATGACCGCAGGCGGCATCTGGCCTTGCATCGTCGGCACCTTCTATTTGGCAGTCGGAGCCACGGTGATTGCCCTGCCTTTAGGTGTGGCCTCTGCTTTATATTTGACGGAATACGGTGGTCAAGGCCGCTTTGTTTCAGGTGTGCGTTTAGCAGTATCGAATTTGTCCGGTGTGCCTTCCGTGATCTTTGGTCTTTTCGGTTTGACATTCTTTGTGACGTTCTGTGGCTTTGGTGTGAGCCTTTTATCCGGTATTTTGACGTTGGCGCTTTTAGCCTTGCCGATCGTCATTAATACGACAGAAGCCGCATTAAACCAAGTTCCCCAAGCTTGGCGTGAAGCCTCTTTGGCTTTGGGTGCCACGAAAAAGCAAACGATTTTTAAGATTGTGTTGCCGGCTGCCTTACCCGGTCTTTTGACCGGGAACATTCTGGCACTTTCACGCGTTGCAGGTGAGACGGCTGCCATCATGTACACGGCTGCGGTTTTCTACACGCCCACGATGACGCACTCCGTGATGGATCCGGTGATGTCGTTGCCGTATCACATTTATGTGTTGGCCACTTCAAGCGTTGACGTCGAAGCCAGTTTACCCTTGCAATACGGTACGGCCTTTGTGTTGGTGTTGATGGTTTTGGGTCTTAACGCTGTTGCTTTGACCATCCGCTCTCGTGCACAGAAGAAGTTAGCTCGTCAGTAGGACTTTCGATTATTCTTTTTTCCCAAATTTGGGCTTATAGTTATTTAATTGACTATAAGCCCATTTTGTATGGAGGTAAACGTTATGGACCACGAGCAAAAGTCACACGCTTTGATTGAACGCTTTTTAGGTTATTTGGCGATTACGAGTCAGAGCGACCCGAAGGTGAAGACCGTTCCGTCGACCGAGACGCAATGGGATATGGCCAAAGTTTTGGAAGCTCAGCTCAAACATTTAGGGCTTAAAGAAGTTCAAACGGATGAAAACGCCATTGTGACGGGGCTTTTGCCGGCCAATGTCGAAGGTGTGAAGCCCGTAGGTTTTGTGGCCCATATGGACACGGTGGATGTGGGTTTATCTGCCGATATTCATCCCCAAGTGATTCATTATGTCGGGGGTGATGTTTGCCTCAATAAAGAAAAGGACATTTGGATTCGTGTGGCTGACCACCCGGAGCTTGAACGCTATCGCGATCAATTCATAATTTTCACGGACGGTACGAGCGTTTTAGGGGCCGATAATAAGGCCGGCGTCACCAATGTTATGACCATGCTTGAAATCATGGTAACGGAGCAACTCCCGCACGGTGATATTCGTGTGGCTTTCGTTCCCGATGAAGAAACGGGTTTGCGTGGCGCCAAGCTCTTAGACTTAGACAAGTTTAAGGTTGATTTCGCTTACACGGTTGATGGCGAAGACTTGGGCGAAGTAGTCTATGAAACATACAACGCCGCCGAATGCCACTTTGATATCGAAGGGGTGACAACCCACCCGTGTGCAGCCAAGGGCGTTTTGGTCAATCCCATCTTGATTGCTCAAGACTTGATTAATAGCTTTAACCGTTTAGAGACGCCTGAAAACACGGATGAACGCGACGGCTACTATTGGTTTAAGACAATGACGGCTAATCCGGCTCGCGCTCATCTTCAACTCAATATCCGTGACTTTGATAATGCTAAGTACGAGGCTCGTAAGGCTTATGTGTTAAGTGTGACTGAAGTTTTGCGCCAACGTTATCCGAAGGCCAAGATTAATGTCGATATTGAAG
>USIM01000063.1 GCA_900554675.1 uncultured Sutterella sp. | reverse complement strand
GTCTGCCGGCAACGGCACAACGAGTCATTTGGCGGGCGTCATGCTCTCCAACCTCACGGGGATAAAGTTTGAACATATCCCGTACCGAGGAGGCGCAGCCAGTATGACCGATATGCTGGGCGGTCGTATTGACTTTACGATTGACGTGGCGCCCAATACATTGGTGCACGTTGATGCCAAAAAACTCACGGCATTGGGTAGCGGTAGCGCACAACCGTTAAAATCTCATCCTGAGATTGCTCCGATTGCAAAAACGGTTCCCGGGTTCGAACTTTTTGCTTGGGACGGCATCGTGGTGCAAAAGGGTACCAATCCCAAGATCATTAAAGAATTAAACCTTGCCTTGCAAGAGGCATTAAAAACGGAAAAAGTAAAATCCGCTTATTTAAATCGCGGGGCTGAAGTTGTTGAAAGCACGCCCGAAGGTTTCCGAGTCTTTATCCAATCGGAAACGAAGAAATGGGCTGACTTGGTCCGCACGTCCCTAACAAAACTTGATTAACTATTTTTTCTGGAACTACTGAAAATGACTGAAACGAATCCATTAAAGCCGATTCCCGATTGGGAAAGTTTCGGTGAATTTACCGACATCATCTATGAAAAGGCCGAAGGTATTGCCAAGTTAACGATCAATCGTCCGCACGTGCGTAACGCCTTCCGTCCTGAAACAGTACAAGAGCTCTGCCAAGCCTTTAGCGACGCTCGTGAAGATCCGTCCATCGGTGTCATCATCTTAACGGGCGCCGGCCCCTTGGCCTTTTGCTCGGGCGGCGACCAAAAGGTGCGTGGCAATGGCGGTTATGTCGGCCATGACGGTGTACCTCGCTTAAACGTTTTGGATTTCCAACGCATGATCCGTACGTGCCCCAAACCCGTTGTCGCCATGGTGGCTGGCTACGCCATCGGCGGTGGCCACGTGTTGCACATGTTGTGCGACTTAACGATTGCTGCCGATAACGCTCGCTTCGGTCAAACGGGTCCCCGCGTGGGGAGTTTTGACGGCGGCTGGGGTGCTTCTTACATGGCACGTTTGGTCGGTCAAAAGAAGGCTCGTGAAATCTGGTTCCTCTGCCGTCAATACGATGCCCAACAAGCCCTTGACATGGGGTTGGTGAACACGGTGGTACCGCTTGATAAGCTTGAAGAAGAAACAGTTCAATGGTGCCGCGAAATCTTAGCCAATAGCCCCATCGCCATTCGTTGCTTGAAGGCCGCTTTAAATGCTGACTGCGACGGTCAAGCCGGCTTGCAAGAGTTGGCCGGTAACGCCACGTTGCTCTACTACATGACCGAAGAAGGTAAGGAAGGCAAAAACGCTTTCTTAGAAAAGCGCCGCCCGGACTTCACGAAGTTCCCGCGTTTGCCGTAAGCCATACGTCATGCCAAAGCCTTTTTCCATTATCACGGCCGCCGCAGACGCACCCGACGTGATCGGGATTCGCTGTGGCGGACAGGATTATTCGTTTGCCAAGCTTGCGCTCTTGACGCAAAACTGTATGGCACGCTTGGAAAACACCGGTGTGTTGCCCCAAAAAGGACAACCCTACATCGTTGAGGGCAAAAATTCGGTCGAAACGGTGATCGAGCTTTATGCGTTGATGGAGCTGGGGGTGCCGGCTTTAATGCTGCACCCTAAACTCACGCCCACCGAGCGCCGTGTCCTTTTAGAAAGCATCGCTAATATCACGGATCCGCTTCCTGAAAATTGCGTTGCGGTTCTCTTTACGTCGGGCACCACGGGGCTGCCGAAACCGGCCATCATCACCGTGGATATGCTTTTAGCGTCAGCCAATGAAAGCGCTAAAAATTTGGGGTGGCAAGACGATGACTGTTGGCAGCTTTGTATGTCGCTTACGCGCATTGGCGGTCTTTCCATTTTGACTCGCTGCCTGTTAGCTCGTAAAACCGTGGCGATTTCGCCTTTATTTGATGCAAAGTCTTTTGTGCAAGCGTTAAAAGACGATCATGTGACGATCACGAGCATTGTCCCAACGATGCTCGCGAAGATTTTCGAAGTTTTCCCTCAGTGGACGGCACCCGCTCATCTTCGTGTGATTTTGTTGGGTGGCTCTTCTGCTACCGATAAGCTTTTATCCAAAGCGCACGAACAGCACCTGCCCATTGTCACCACGTACGGGATGACAGAGACGTGTTCACACGTTGTGATGACGCCTTACGCTGAACGTTTTGAACTTCAAAGCGGTTCCGGCAAAGTGTTGCCCAACAGTCGCGTACGAATTCATCATCAACAAATTGAAGTGGCCTCTCCCATGCGAACGCCGGGTTACTGGGGACGTCCACCGCTTACCCATGAGTGGTTTGAAACGGGTGACTTAGGGGATTTTGATGAAGAGGGGCGATTGCACGTTTATGCCCGTCGTCATGACTTAATTTTGACCGCCGGCGAAAACGTCTATCCTTTGGAAGTGGAAAACCTTTTGGCTCGTTCCCCTTTCATTAAAGAAGCGCTTGTCGTAGGTGAACCCAACGAGACGTGGGGCGCCATTGTGTGCGCGTTGATTGTCCCTGAAAACAATACGCATCCGACGCTTGAAGACATTCGACGTTTTTGTAAGGAAAACATTTCGGCATATAAGTGCCCTCGTAAAGTGGCCTTTGTCGAGGCGTTGCCCGTCAATAACGCCGATAAGCCCGATCGTCGTTCAGCGGTATTAAAGCAATTTTCGTTGCATCCCTTGCATTACAAGAGCGGGAATTAAATTCAATCGGAGTGTTTCAAAGCACTCCGATTTGTTTCCAACCTTAACGATATCGGCACGAGAGGCCTTTTCTCATTAAGATTAGAGTGTTATTTCATCGCATCCGGTTATGTTTAAAAAAGCTCTCATTTCAGCCCTATGCACAACCATTGCACTCACTCCGATGAGTGCATGGGCTGTTCGTGAGCCAGCAACCCAGTCGCTTAACCTCAACCTGCCGAGCATGGGAGCCGTGGCGGGCACGGAAATGTCCCCGTCTGAAGAACAAGCCTTGGGCGATGAAATCATGACGCACATTCGTGCCGATGATGCCTACCTCAATGATGCAGAAACGCTCGAATACCTCAATCGCTTGGGCTATCGCTTAGTCAGTGTTTCGCAATCGCACACCTACAATTTCTTTTTCTACCCGCTCATTGATAAGTCCTTGAACGCTTTTGCGATTCCTGGGGGCTACATTGCGGTGCACACCGGTCTGATCGTAGCCGCACAAACCGAAAGCGAATTAGCCGGTGTCGTTGCTCACGAAATCGGACACGTCTCTCAGCGTCACATTGCTCGCATGATTGATGAGCAACGCAACAATATGGCGATCACCATCGGTTCTTTGCTCTTGGCCTTATTAGCGGCTCGAGCGGGAAGCGGTAATGCGGCCGCCGGTATTGCCATGGGCGGTCAGGCCGCGCTTATTCAAAAGCAATTGGGTTACTCTCGCAGTGCAGAACGCGAAGCTGACCGTGTCGGTTTAAATTCTTTAGCCAATGCCGGGTTTGACCCCAAAGGGATGGAGAATTTCTTTGCTCGACTTCAACAAAATAATCGCTATTACGAATCGGCTTCCCCTGCTTATTTAAGTACCCACCCGCTGACGGTCGAACGTATCAGCGATATGGAAAACCGTACGCAACAGTTGGGCAATCGTGCGCACACGGACTCTATGGACTTTCTTTTGATTCAGCAGCGCATGCGTGTATTGCAAGAAAGTTCACACAACGAACGATTAAAAGTCGAAAAAGAAATACGAGACGACTTGGCAAGCGCTAAAAATCAACGTCAAAAAATTGCTCTAACCTATGGTTTATCGGTGGCCAATCGCCGATTGGGTAAGGGATCTGAAGCCAAGCGTCTTGCTAATGAAGCGGTTCGTTTGGGTGGCAAACTCCCGATTTTAGAAAAGAACCAATCGGAGTGCCTTTTCCTTTTTGGCAACGCCAATGAAAAACGACAAGCTTTGCGTCAGGCTAAAAATCTTGTAGACAATAACCCGTTATCGGAAATGGCCGTCAAGCTTTACGCCAATGAGCTTTATGAGTCGAAGCGCTATAACGACGTCTTAAAGTTTATGCGCTCTCAACAAGCGATCAGCCGTCAAAGCGAGGCCTATAACGCCATTGCCGCTCGTTGCTACAAAGAACTCAATCAAAATAGCGCTCACCATCAAGCCGTGGGCGACATGTACTTGGCGCGCGGTGACAAACGTGCGGCCGAATACCAGTTTAATCTCGCCCAACAAGCCAATGACGGTGACTACTACCTCATGAGCCAAGTCGATGCGAAGTTGCGCCAAGTTCGTCAAGAAATTCTCGACGACAAGAAATTCAAAGAGAAATAGCCATTCAGGCGTCTCTTGAGCTTTTTGTTTCTCACACAAAAATGGGATAATTAAGCGTTTATTCCCTATCGGATTATTAAAAATGGCTATTGAAGATTATTTAACGATTGCACCGAAAACCGATGAGATTATTGAAACGGACGCCGTCATTGTTGGCGCCGGCCCTGTCGGTCTTTTCCAAGTTTTTGAATTGGGTCTTTTAGAAATGAAGGCTCATGTTGTTGACTCCCTTAAGATGGTGGGCGGTCAATGCATGGAGCTTTATGAACATAAGCCTATTTACGACATTCCCGCCGTGCCTGTTTGCACGTCGCGAGAATTAACAGAAAATCTTCTCAAGCAAATTCATCCCTTCGGCCCCCAATTCCACTTGGGTGAAGAAGTGACAACGGTCAATAAGCAAGAAGACGGTCGTTTCTTTGTTGAAACGGACAAGGGCACCCGCTTTATGACTAAGACCGTCTTTATCGCCGCCGGCGTCGGTAGTTTCCAGCCCAAGCGCTTGACGGTACCGGGCATTGCCAAGTTTGAAGGGACACAACTTCACTACCATGTCAAAGACCCGGAATTCTTTGCCGGTAAAAACATCGTCATCTGCGGCGGTGGTGACTCCGCTCTCGACTGGACCTTGAATTTAGTGGGCAAAGCCGAAAGCGTCATTCTTTTGCACCGTCGTGATGGCTTCCGCGCTCAAACGGCTTCTGTTAACAAGATGCGTGAATTGTGCGAAAACTGGGAAATGCAATTTGAGGTCGGCCAAATCACGGGTTTTGAAGAAAAAGACGGTAAGCTCACGGAAATTCGCGTCACGGGCGACGATGGAGTGGTTCGCCGTATGCCGCTTGACCACTTGTTGGTCTTCTTTGGTTTGTCTCCGAAGTTGGGCCCCATCGCCGATTGGGGGCTTGAAATCTATCGAAAGCAAATCGTGGTCGATACGGAAAAATTCCAATCCTCCATCCCCGGTATTTTTGCCGTGGGTGACATCAACACCTATCCGGGGAAAAAGAAGTTGATTTTGTCGGGCTTCCACGAATGCGCCTTGGCCGCTTTTGCTGCAGCCGACATCGTCTATCCGGAAAAGAAAACTTTATTGCAATACACGACAACGAGTCCCAAGTTGCACAAGGTTTTAGGGGTTGAAACGCCTGAGTTGGATTAATTCCTCAGACTTTTAACACCAAAAAATTGAGAGGTTTCGATTCAATTTTCGAAACCTCTTTTTCATTCCGCCCAACTCCTAGATAGAACCGCCTAAGAGGCTAGAAAAATTTTAAGTAAAAAGCCTTATTTTTAGGCAAATGTCGTTAAGATT